>JBDTEB010000390.1:0-9009 GCA_039922795.1 Chitinophagaceae bacterium | reverse complement strand
GGGAGTGATTGAAGTAAACGTGATCAGGTAAATTGTGGATCCTGACCCATTCAACCGGTTTGCCCTCATTTACATATTTGGTACCGTCCCATCCGGCATAGTCATATAGTTTCTTGATCTCTGCCGTACCATTCACCTCGGTACCATCTTCTGTATACAGCTTCGGAGAATTGCTGCCGTATTCGTTGATGGCGACATGGCAATTCATACAAACATTCACAGAAGGAATATTTGCATGTTTGCCTTCCATTGCCCCGCCATGACAATACAAACAGCTGATCTGATTTTTGCCGGCATGCACTTTATGGGAATAATATATTGGCTGGATAGGCTGATAGTTTTTAGTGCGGCCAAGGCCGATGGCACCCTGGATGGTATAGTACCCTCCAATCACAAAGATGATGAGCGTAATAATGTAGATATAGGCCTTGTTTCTATAGAAGGGAACCGGCTCGACAGAGGGAACACCTTCTGCGTCGTCGGATAATTTTTTAAGGTTGCTGTTGACCTGAAGAAGGATCAGTGCGATAACTGCGAGGATCAGTGTAAGGATACCGAATAGAAGGGTATTATCGTCCTGCTGGCCTTTGGCGTCCTGAGTTACTTCTCCAGTCGCGGCTCCGGGAGCGGGCGCTGCAGATGCCTTGATGAGGTATTCTGCGATAGCGTCTATTTCCTTATCGCTTAAAGTAGGGAAAGCCTGCATCATCACACCGTACTCTGCCTTGAGACCGGTAGTGTAAGGATCTTTCGCCATGTAGGCAACCGGATTATGAATCCAGCTGTATAATTCTTTACGATCTGCCCATTTACCCCTTGTGTTAAAGTCTTTCAGGGCAGGTCCGTTCAATTTCTTGTTAACAGCATGGCAGCCTCCGCAATTAGATGTAAAAAGCACCTTTCCATCCTGAGCAACCGATGTTTGATTAAAGCAAAATATAGTGACTATGAATAAGAGGATTGGGGCAAGTCTAAGTATCGGTCTACTATAATTCATAAGCTCGAAGATATCGGTGATGAAGTGGGGAGGTTACCCCGGTTGCCTGCAAAAGTAACGCAGGATTTCAACATAATATCAACAATGTTAAAAAAATTTTTATCATAGTGGGCTTGCCTTTCAGCGTTTTGTGCGAAATTTTAAAATTCCAATGTCATACTATTGTCAAGGAAATTTCCTCCACCAAAGGCCATTGAATTCAACAAAATTTTGAGCTTTTAAAGCTTACTTTCGGCTACTTATGGCCGTGGTAAAAAATCAGGATTATTTCCACATCAAGGTGTAGTTTTGACCATGCCAAACATCGCCATCTTTGCTTCGGGGGCGGGCAGCAATGCCAGGGAAATTATCCGTTATTTTCACCAGCATCCTACTATTAAAATAAGCCTGGTTGCCTGCAATAAGGCCGGGGCCGGGGTTATTGATGTGGCGGCTTCCGCAGGAATTCCCTGCTTTATGATTAATAAGGACGAATTTTTCAAGGGAGATGCCTGCGTTCCTTTTTTGAAGCAACATAATATTGATCTTGTTGTGCTGGCGGGTTTTCTCTGGAAGATCCCCTTGTCGCTGATTGAAGCTTTTCCACATAAAATCATCAATATTCATCCTGCACTTTTGCCTGCGTATGGCGGAAAAGGCATGTATGGGGAGAAGATTCACGAGTCAGTTTTGCTAAATAACGACAAACAGAGCGGTATCACCGTTCACTATGTGGATGAATTGTATGATCATGGACAGGTGATTTTTCAAAAAACCTGCGACATCGAAGACACAGATACGCCGGATAGCCTGGCTGAAAAGGTGCACCAGCTTGAACACCGGCACTATCCGCGAATTATTGAAGAACTATTGCAGAAGATGTTCTGATCTATCCATAATTTTCAATCCGGATCGAAATGTTAAAACATCGTGCATATCCGCACATATCTTATAGTTGGTGTATAATTACAGTCCTAAATTGAGCCTATTGTTCCTGTTTGGATGGATCTGCCGGTCCCTTTGTCTTTTGTCTGCTGGTTTGTGCATGGTTTCGGTAGCTAACGGGCAGGTCACTGTATCAGGTACCGTTTGGGATCTTTCCAAAACCCGGGCAGTTGATGGTGTAAGCGTTATGTCAACTTCCGGACAAGGGACGGTAACCAATGATCTCGGCAAATACATCATCGTGGTAGGCGAGAAAGACTCGATTTACTTCAGCTATCTTACCAAGCCCACGATGAAGTTCCCTGTCAGCACCATTCAGAACCTTCGGGGTTTTGATGTTTCGCTGCATGTTCAAACCACTATTTTGCCTGAAGTGAGGGTAATGCCGCCAAATTATAAGTATGATTCCACGCAAAACCGGTTGGACTATGCCAAGGCATTTAATTTCAGAAAACCAGGACTTGGAATTACCTCTGGTCCGGCAGGTGGTGCCGGTGTTGGACTTGACCTCGACCAGTTGATCAATGTTTTTCGATTCCGCAAGAACAAGAGTATGCTTGGTTTTCAGAAACGGCTGGTTCAGGAAGAAGAAGACAAATTTGTCGATCACCGGTTCACCAAATTACTGGTTCGACGACTGACAGGGTTGAAGGGAGATGAGTTAAACCGCTTTATGCGCATATTTAGACCCAACTACGAGTTCACCAAACTTACCAACGACTACGATTTTCAATATTATATCAAGAAATGCTACATGCAGTATAAGGCAGTATTTACCGGTGGCAATACAGAGGACTAGCCCGGCCCGGTAGAATGTTGGAATGCCTGTTTACCTGGCCATAAACCAGCTTTTTCACTTTGAAACAAATATAAATGGATCAACTTACTCTTGGAATCGGCACCAGACTGCAACATACCGGCTTTGGTCCGGGCGTAATAGTGGGCGTGAAATATGCCACCTATCTGATCTCGTTTATTTATCACGGCATCAGGGAGATCGACAAAACCGATAACAAGCTCGATGAGATCATTCCTGAAAATGTATCCCTGGAGATCGAAACTACTGACGGCGTTGAGCGTTCTCTTTTGAAAATCCTGCGGCTCTGGAATGACACCCAGGAAGTTGTTCCGATCGGTGAGCGCTGGACCGGAGGAACGATGCTGTTGCAGCCGAAAGACAAATCCCAGAAACCCAAAGAAGTTCCGATTGAAGCCTTTTTTCATAAGATCGTAATGCTTCGCGACAGGCTGAGGGTTCTTGAGCAGCAGCTTAATGCGCATAAAGTGCTAAGCGATCAGGACAAAGTGAACCTGCAGCAGTACATCACGCGAATCTATGGCTCGTTGACAACGTTTAATGTGTTGTTCAAAAATAAGGAGCAATGGTTTATCGGGGATAAAGGAGGGAAGGAAGAATAAAGTCAGAACATTTCAAAAACCCCTGCTTCCGGGCACAAAAAAACAGGAGAAAACTCCTGCTTTTTGTGTTCTAGGGGTAAGGGTTAAAGAGACTCTTAAATATCTTTTCTGAGGATTGGTTTTATTCGTTTGATGATGTAAAAGTAGTACCCGATTATCGCCGGGATGTTGACCTTTGTCAGGCAACAGCTTGATCTTCGTTGGAAATTGAGGTGAGGAATTACAGGTTTTGAAAGCAAGATATTAATAGCCGGAAAGACTGTCTATTGCCTCATGCAGCCTCGAACTGGCAAGAAATTGTTTTTCCAGTTCCGAATTGAAAGGAACAGGTGTATCAAGCGATGCACAACGCATCACAGGCGCATCAAGTAGCTGAAAACAAAACTCCCCGATCCAGGCGGAAAGCTCGGCACCAACCCCACCGGTAAGACAGTCTTCATGCAGTATCAGCACTTTGCCGGTTTTGGCAACAGTTTCCCTGATGGCCTCGTAATCCAGTGGCAGCAATGTTCTCAGGTCAAGAATCTCTATATCAATACGGGAATTTGATTTTATATAATCCAGCGCCCAGTGAACGCCCATGCCGTAGGTGATAATTGACATTTCGTTTCCTTCCTTTACCAACGCAGCTTTACCGATTTCTACCTGGTAATAAGATGGGTTCACCTCCCCGCTTACGCTCCGGTACAATGCCTTGTGTTCAAAGAAAAGCACCGGGTTAGGATCACTGAAGGCTGCATTGAGCAAGCCTTTCGCGTCATGGGGATTTGAGGGATACACCACTTTTAACCCGGGGGTATGTACGAACCAGGCTTCGTTGCTCTGGCTGTGAAAAGGACCCGCGCCTACACCAGCGCCTGCAGGCATTCTTATCACAACATCTGCAGCTTTTCCCCAACGATAATGCAGCTTGGCGAGGTTGTTTACGATCTGATTAAAGCCAGCGGTTACAAAGTCGGCGAACTGCATTTCAACCATCGATTTTCGACCTTCCAGGCTCAGCCCCATCGCGGTGCCAATTACGGCACTTTCGCAAAGCGGCGTATTGCGAACCCGCTTTTTTCCATATTTCTGAAGCAGACCTTCTGTAACCTTAAACGCCCCGCCATAACCGGCTATATCCTGTCCCATAAGAACCAGGCTGGGATGTTTTTCCATGCTTTGATCGATCGCCTGGCTTATGGCATCTACAAAGCGCATAGTGGTCATTGCATGTTTTGTTACAGATGAGGGTTCCCCTGATCCTGAACCTGCAGGCACAACGGGTTCGGCTGTATCGGCATCCGATTCAGCCTTGACGGCTGGATTCGGGTCCGGATCATCGAAATCGCGGGTCTGTTCTGTCTCATAGTTCATTGCAGAAGCGTACACATCCCGAATTTCTTCTGCTGCGTTGCCAAATTGACTTGGCCGGTCCAGGCAGTCATTTATCTCCCCGTCTATCCATTCCTTCAATTCAATTTTTACCGCAGTCATGTCTTCCCGGGAAAAAATTCCGGCAGATGAAAGAAACGTTTCATAGTTGGAAACAGGATCGTTTTCTTTCCAGGATTCTATCAATTCGGGTGGCACATATTTCACCCCGCTGGCCTCTTCGTGACCACGGATCCTGAAGGTCATGCACTCGATCAGGTAAGGACGCTGGTTGTTTATACAGTACTCACGTACACCCTTAACCGTATCAAAAACTTCAAGCAAATTATTTCCGTCGATCCTCACGCCTTCCATTCCATAGCCCTTTGCGCGATCAACCAACGACTCACAGCGATACTGTTCGGATACCGGGCTGCTCAACGCATACCCGTTATTTTCTATGATAAATATTACAGGAAGGTCCCAAACCGATGCAAGGTTTAATGCTTCATGAAAATCTCCTTCACTAGTACCACCCTCACCAGTAAACGCTAATGAAACACCGGGTTTATTATTCAGTAGTCTTGCGAGTGCGGTACCACAGGCTACCGTGAGTTGTGGCCCGAGATGCGAAATCATGCCGCAGATAAAATGTTCGGAACTTCCAAAATGGAAACTTCTCTCCCTTCCCTTCGAGTACCCCTCACTGTTACCCTGCCATTGAAGGAAGAGCTTACCAAGTGGCAGACCCCGGGATGTGAATACACCGAGATTCCTGTGTAGAGGCATGATCCATTCATCTGGCTGAAGCGCCAGGGTTGCGCCCACAGATATTGCTTCCTGCCCAATTCCGCTAAACCATTTGCTCACTTTGCCCTGCCGCAACAGCAGCAACATCTTCTCTTCGATCAGCCTTGGCAGAAGTAAAGACCTGTACATGTTCCTGAGCTGGTCATCGTAAAGGTCTTTTCTATCGAAATGCATACTGTGATGGTATTAAACAACAATCAGTTCATAGAACTTTTTCGGATCGAGATATTTTACAGATAATGCCTGCAATTCTTCGGCAGTTATCGTTTTGATGGTTTCAATGGTCTTGTAAAAATAACTTTCGTCGAGATTATTCAGGATGAGATTTTTCCATTTCGACATGATGTGGAATGGCCCGTCCAGCTCGCTGAGCAAAGTTCCCATCATGTGGTTCTTTACCAGCATCAGTTCATCATCCTCAACCAGTTCCTCGCGCAGATCTTCCATTTCGTTGTAGATCTCCGTGACTGCAGCTTCCGCTACATCGCGCCCCGCTTCGGTGCTAACCACCCACGCGCTCTGGTGCATATGATTTTCAAGGAAACTATGAATGCCATACGTATATCCTTTGTCTTCCCGGATATTGCTCATTAGCCTTGATCCGAAATAGCCGCCATAAATATTATTCAGCACCTGCAGTTTGGGATAATCGGGGTCCGATCGTCCCGGTGCATGCGCGGCCAGCCGGATAGCCCCCTGAACGCCATCGGGATCATTGGCGACACGATACTTTTTTTGGTCAGCAGCGGCAATTGTATATTGGTTGACGTTTTCCACATTTTTCCTGAGGGGCATCGATCCAAAAGTCATGTTCAGCAGGCTCATGATATCGGCGGGAAGTTTACCGGCAACGAAGATCCTGCAATGTCCGTTCACATATTGCTGCTGGTAGTATTCGAGTAATTCTTCCCGTTGAAGGGCATCGTAAGCCTCGAAACTGCTGTATTTTCCATAGGGATGTTCCGGGCCATAGACGTAGCTGTCTATCAAACGATTTGCAATGAATTCACATTTTTTTAAATTGACTTCCAGCTTTTGTTTACTGATCGTTTTGAAGAGCTGCAACTCATCTTCCGGAAAGATGGACTCTGTCATAATTTCGCGAACAACAGGCAGTAATTCGTTGAGGTGCTTGTTAAGACAATGCAGGGTGATCGTCGCATGTTCTGAATAACAAGCCCTGTTAAGGTACGATCCGAAGTATTCAAAATGTTCGTTCAAAGTGTATGCGGTTCTCTTAACCGTGCCATTTTTCAGCAGGTGATTGGTGACCGCTGCAACAAGATTTTTCTTTTCGTGCCAATTGCCGGCGCTGAAAATCCATTCGAGCTGAAGCACTTCTTCCGTACCGGCGTCAATGGCAAAAACTTCCACGCCATTATCCAGAGTAAATCGTTGAATCGGCTGAAGTTTCAGGTCGAATTCGACAGCATCTTTGATAAGGGGGGCCAGGGTGCGGTTGAGTGGTTGGGTGGGCATGTTGTATGATGGGTCCAGGGAACTGTAAGCCCTTTGTCGTTTAATAATGTTTGTCTCTAACTCGCTATATAATACAGCGTATTTGAATTATTTTCATCAAAAATCACCCTGCTTGCATTCAGGATGTCTTCTGCTGTTACTTGCTGATAGCGACCTAGTTCGGTGTTCATCAGTCCGGCATCGCCGAGGAGCTCATAAATGGCGAGACTGTTTGCGCGGTTCATCAGACTGATGTCTTCAAAAGCGATCATGCTTTCGGTTTTGTGCTTCACTTTCTGCAGTTCCTTCTCTTCAACCAAATTCGATTTAAGCACTTCCAGTTCCTGGTCGATGGCTTTTTCTGCCTCTTCCAGCGAAACACCCTTTACCAGTTTTCCTTCGATACTGAGCAAACCGGCATCCGTACTTCCAAAATGCGAGCAGTCGATATTATTAAAAAGCTTTTTTTCTTTTACCAGGGATTGGTAGAGGCGCGAAGAACCACCACCGCTAAGGATTTCGGTTATCAGGTCGGCAGTATAATAGCGCTGGTCGAGCCTGGGATAAATATGCCAGGTTTTATACAATGCATCAAGCGGTACATTGGCTTTGATTTCCTGCCTTCGCGGTGCTGTCTGTTTTGGTTCCTGCGGCAGGTTGCGCGCATAATTTTCTCCGGAAGGTATTCCGCCAAACCATTTCCCCGCAAGTCGCAGCACTTCAGCAGTCTTTACATTTCCGGCCACAGCCAGAATAGCGTTATTGGGACGATAATGTTTGAAAAAGAAATCCTTCACATCCTGGATCTGCACATTTTCGATATGACTCAGTTCTTTGCCAATCGTTTGCCAACGATATGGGTGGCTGGTATACGCCAGTTCCCGCATTTTGAACCACACATCGCCATAAGGCTTATTGATATAGTGTTCCTTGAATTCTTCACAGACAACCTTGCGTTGCACGTCAAGACTTTTCTCGCTGAATGCGAGAGATACCATCCTGTCGCTTTCCAGCCAAAAGGCCGTTTCGATATTTTCAGCAGGAAGCTGGCAAAAATAATTGGTCAGGTCGTTGGTGGTGAAGGCGTTGTTCTCTCCGCCTGCAAGCTGCAGAGGCTCGTCGTAATTGGGAATATTTATGCTTCCTCCAAACATCAGGTGTTCGAACAAATGCGCAAAGCCCGTTTTCGCCGGATCTTCATCTCTTGCGCCCACATCATACAACACATTTACCACGGCCAGTGGGGTAGAGATATCTTCATGCACAATCACTTTCAGGCCGTTCGATAGTACAAATCGCTCAAATTGGATCATAGAGGATGCAAATATAGGCGTTTGGTTAATTGTTGCCGGCGATGAGGTTTGTGCCGGCGGCCATCTTAAAGTATACTTCTCACTTTCATATTTACCATCACCGGCAGTCCTTCGCGCATGATGAGGATACGGAGGCGGGCGCCCTGGTTCTGCAGAAGATTCTTATAGATCTGCACGTTACCGCTAAAGTTGTTGTCGATGGCCATAATGATGTCATCCACTTTGAAACCTGCTTTCTCGGCAGGTGATCCCTGCATGATATCGGTCACCCTGATCTCACCATCCGAAAAATAAAATCCCAACCCGGTGTAGGCATAGTCAAAAGGGTCCCGATAATGTGAGTTTGGAATAATATGAATATCCCTCTTCTCGTAATTGAGGATGATATTAAAACGCCTGAGAAGGTCGTTGCCAATTAGTCCGCCGAGGTAGGGGTAAGAGGTCACATTATAGTCGTCGTCAAAAATATAGGCCGGAACTTTTTTAAAACGGTAGGGGCCAAGGCGAAATTCTTTTACCGTAGTGATCTTCATCTTTGCTTTTCCACCGAGACCTTCCGCCTGTGTGTTGTGCATTTTTTTTCTGGGAGAGAACTTTACACTGTCGGTCTGAAAATCCTGCGAAAGCAACAGGCAGAGTCCGGCACCCGTATCAAAATAAAAACGGCCGGCGATCTCTTTATCCTGTTCGCGAATACGGCCACCCTGGATAGGAATGCTTGCCAGAAGAGGCTTC
>JBDTEB010000389.1:0-2841 GCA_039922795.1 Chitinophagaceae bacterium | reverse complement strand
CCAATGAAAAAGTGTACGTTTTTCTGGATAAGGTAATGACGGAAGTAGCTCAGCTTTTTCCCTTTGAATATATTCATGTGGGTGGCGATGAGGCTCCGCACAATTACTGGCAGAAGAGTACGGCAGTGAAAGAACTCATGCAGAAAGAAAATTTGAAAACCATCGAGCAGGTGCAGGGTTATTTTGAAAAAAGACTGGAGAAGATCGTGCTGTCGAAAGGCAAAAAATTTATGGGGTGGGATGAGATCATGGAAGGTGGACTGGCTCCCAGCGCGGCGGTGATGAGCTGGCGCGGCATGAAGGGTGGGGTAGAAGCTGCGAAGATGGGACATGAAGTGGTGATGAGCCCGACAACGTTCGCCTACCTCGATTATATGCAGGCCGACCCCGTGATCGAATCGCGCGTCTATGCTTCGCTAAGGCTGAGTAAGGCTTACCAGTTCGAACCACAGCCCGACAGCATCAATAAAAAAATGGTGAAAGGCGGACAGGCAAATCTCTGGACCGAACAGGTCTATAATATCCGCCAGGCAGAATACATGACCTGGCCGAGAGGTATGGCCATCGCGGAATCTGTATGGTCACCGAAAGAGAAAAAGAATTGGAATCATTTCTTTGGCAAGGTGGAAGACCATTTTGGAAGATTGGATGAAGCGGAAGTGAAATATGCACCAAGTGCATACGACCCGATTTTTACGGTAAAAAAATTCAATGACAGCATTCCCCAGGTCGAACTCAGCACCGAGGTAGAAGGGCTTGATATTTACTACAGTTTCGACAATTCATTTCCCGATCGGTTTTACCCGAAATATACAAAGGCGTTAATTCCGCCAACGGATGCGGTGATGTTGAAAGTAGTGACCTATAAGGGTAAGAAACAGGTTGGCAGATTTAACTGGATGCCAGTGCAGGAATTAAAGAAGCGGGCGGGAATAAAATAGCAAACCCTGGTGATTATTCTACCCTCACATCCTTAAACATGAAAAGGTTATCGCTTACCCTGACGGTTTTCCCGCTGGCCGTAGTTACATTTCGGAGAATAACTTTCTTCGTCTTTATGTAAGGAAATTTTTCCTTGTAGGAATCATCTTTCATTTCCGGGTTGAAATTCGAAAATATCGCTGGCCCCTGGTAATTTTCAGGATGCCTGGCGTCCTCGATCCGCACGTTTTCTATAGTAATGAGTTCGGGCATGTAACAGGTGTAGCCGAAATTATGCTGGCCTGAATTGGATCCGCTAATGATTGAGGCACTTACGGGTTTGCCATCTGCGGGCACGAAGATACAATTGCGGATAATCAGTTCGCCCTGCCAGGTGCTGCCGTAATCGGGGCGCAGGCTAACGATGCTTCTGCCCCGGATGGTACAATTTTCTATCAGCAGCAGTCCGCTGCCAATGGCGTTAATACCCATGTGCCCAAGTGTGGAGTTGCGGATGGTGGCATTGGCAACCCCCTGGTGGGCGTCAAACCTGGAAAGGATACAACTGTCGTAAAGCATGTTTTTACAAAAGTTTGAACCCAGTATGCCCCAGTATGTAGCGTCGTTGATATCGTTGGTCTGGCTGCAATTAACGAAGGATACGTTCAGCGCGCGGTTTGCATTCAGGTCATAGGTGCCCATCGTGACAGGTTTATCTGCTGCACCAATAGTGCTGTAAGTGCGGTGCCCGGTGAGCACAGTGTTTTTTACGGTTACATTGGAGCAGTCATTGATGCTGATAAAACCTCCATAGGGAGCACCATGATCTTCTTCACCTGTAACGTAATGCTTCATTCCGTCAACAATCACGTTAGATCGCCTGATCAGGATATTGCGGTTGTAATAGGTATATTTTGATTCGGCTTTATTCGCAATGGTCGTGAAACGTCCCCCGCTTATCTTCAGCAGTTTCTCATCGATGGGCAGGGCCGTAATGTCGGTGATCTGTTCAAAATCCCACATGATCGGCGCCCTCGCATCAATATTGCCGTTCTTGTCTGTCAAGAAAATATCAGTCTGTGAAGATCCATTGTTTTGATTGAGACCAAAACGGATGTACTGTTTTACATTCGAGTTGGTGACCGTGATTAAACAGGGTCCAGGCAACGACGCACTGATTTTTGCCTGGTTCTTTCTCAGGGAAGATATTTTTTCCACTTTAAATGTCTTCAAATTTGAACCAACTGTGAAAACGGAAGCATTTCGATTTTGCACTTCAGTATCGTCAATGATAAAGGCAGCCTTGCCGAAATCGGTGTTCGTTTGTATCATCGCTGTCCGCTCTTTCCCGCTGATGTAGTAGGTCAATCCGTCATCTGCTTTTACCGTAAGTCCATTTAGATTGGCAAATGCATGGGTAGCTGCGATCGCGTCCATATCATCCGCTTTACCATCACCCCTGGCGCCGAAATCGCTGTAATGCACTGAACCTGCGGCTTTGTACCTGGCAGCATCTTTTGGTAACACATTCACATGCAGCTGACCATTTTCGGTATATACACCCGTTTGCTGTGCTGCCGACGAGGTCACGACAATTTCTAACTGTCCCTTGTTCTGTGCCTGCATTGCAGATACGCAGATCAAAAAGAAAATTACCAGACTTGAAGACTTTCCCATAAAAGTGAATGCAATTATATTACGCAATTTTTAAATGCCCGAAACTACAAGGTAAAAAAGGTACACCAGATTACGGAATTTGATGCGACTTACTATCGCTAGTCCAATTTACGCTTATCTTCAATTTGAATTTCTGTCAACATTACTCAATTCCCTGTGGCGGACAATCAACAAGTAAAACGCGCCGCAGGATAATCTGGTTAATAATTGATTCGAACTAAATATTCATCATGAAACGATACA
>JBDTEB010000388.1:0-2635 GCA_039922795.1 Chitinophagaceae bacterium | reverse complement strand
GTGGTTACAATCCCTGCCAATCAGCAGGCTGGCGAGCAAAATTGTTTCCTACGGAACAGGCTCAAGAAAGGAAGAAGGAAGCATACTGGGTGGATTAGGTAACCTGTTCGATGGTAAATAACAAGTGCCTTGCAATTTTGAATAAATGAAGAATTGTAAAACTAATCTGTAAAAATTAGATACTATGTCAGGTCTGGGAAAAAAGATTCTAGGTGCGTTTGTGGAAATGAAAGACGACAAAGAAGACGCAAAGGCTTCCTTCGTAAATCCTGCTGCGGCAACTGAGCCAGGACTTAATACTCCGGGTGTTGCGAGTATCAACCCCTCGGAAAAGTTTCAAAATTATTTTGATAAATTATTTAAGGAGTCAAATATTCCCGGCCCTGATTATTTCGAGTTCAGCAAAATGGTGGAAGCCATGAGCGCTATCCCGGATGAGAAAACAAAGTATCTTACCGCCTTTGCCGGACTTTCCATCCAGGGACTTGATAAAAAGAAATTGTTGGAAACGGCGAATCATTACCTCGGGCTGATCGATGAGGACGCAAAGAATTTTCAAGCGATAGTAGCAAAAGCCTTGCAGGACAAGGTGACAGCAAAAAAGAAAGAGATGGATGATAAAACGAGGCGAATTCAGGATCTAAACAAAGAGATCGCTGAACTTTCCAGCGACCTGCAGGCGATCAGTAACGAAGTAAAAGAGAATGAAGAAAAAATAAATGCCAACGCAGCAAGCTATCAGCATGAAATGCTTCGATTAAAAGATCGTATTTCTCAAGATGCACAAAAAATCAATCAATTTATTTCCTGAATATTAATCCCTAAAAAAAATGGCCAACGCACTCACATTAAATGATAAAACCCCAAGCTGGTTTTCGGAACCAAAAAACATCGCCGCATTCGTAATCGGTATTTGTCTTTTCGCCGGACTGGCCTATGGATTTCTTACCTATATTCTTCCATGGCTGGTAACTGTTACCTGGAATCTGGTAAACCTGGTTATCGGTGGAGCTGTTCTTGCAGTTTTATTATTTGTCGTACTGAACAAAAAATTCTGGCGGGGAATTACCTATTTTTCCGAATTTATCGCCAATTACACCATCGGTCTTGCTATCGAACTGAATCCTTTTAATATCCTGGAAGCCAAGATAGACCAGGGATACAAAGACAGGCAAACCTTGTTTCAGCAATCCGGTAAGTTAAAGGGCAAACAGTCTGAATTAGCTGACAAGGTTAAAGACAAAGAAAAAGAACTGCAGCTAAATGCACAGAAAGTTAAGATCCTGCAGAATGAAAGTCCGGGAAGCAAGCAGGTAGATCTGTACTCAAACAGTGTGATCCGCAATAAGGAATACATTGATAGCGTGACACCGATCATTACCGATTTGAACAAGCTGATCAAATTTGCTGATATGGCTTATGAGGATAGTGGCATCATGCTCGAAGATGCAAAGATGGATCTTGAAGCTAAAAAGGACCTGTATTATTCAGTAACGACGGGTCTTTCAGCGGTGTCCTCTGCTATGAAGGCTTTTAAAGGTGACGATGATCTGAACCGCGATGCCGAAAAAGCTCTGGCGATTTTGAAGGTTCGAATTGGTGAAAAGATCGGAAACATCAAGTCGGCCATTGATGTCACTTCAAGGTTTATGGATGACAAGGCACTCGAGGATAAAGCAAAGTCGGCACAGGCCATTGATCTCATCAATACATTTAATACGGAGAAAAACTTTAATTACTCGGACAGCCTGCTTTCCGCGCCGACTGGTCAGGGTAAGTTGAAGGATGTTTACATGGGCGACAGGTATAAGAATTTGCTCGATTAAGAACGGTATTAGTTGTCTCACTTTGTGCGAAGGCGGACCCACGGGTCCGCCTTCGCTATTTAAACCGCAAGCACATTTCTCTTTCCAGTTGCAGATACCATAAGCAGGCAGTTATTTTCCAAACTGGCCACGCATAAAACTTTCTATCTGGCTACAGCTGATAAACATGGGTTTCTCCATTATCTCAACAAGCATTTGCTGCCCGCTGATCTGGTAATTACCCGCAATGGTACCCATTAATTGCACGGAAAAATTCCCGGAAGACTGGTCACCGTTAAATATTCCTCCCTGTTTTTCGATGGCTGATCTCGCTTTGTCAAGAAGGCTATCCGCTGCATTGTTGAAGGGTATGGAAAAATTGCACTTTGCCATAAATCATTTTTGAAATTACTGCAGAGACGGGTCTTTAAAAGTGTCACCCTGGTTTACATCTCCCGTTTCAAATCCTTTCTTAAACCAGTACATCCTTTGTGCAGATGTGCCATGGGTAAATCCATCAGGATTTATTGTGCCGCGAGCCTGTTTCTGAAGGCGGTCATCACCGATGGCGCTGGCGGCATTCAATGCTTCATTAATGTCTCCGGCTTAAATAATTTTAGAGTCCTTATCAGCATAATGTGCCCAAACACCAGCGTAAAAATCTGCCTGCAATTCGAGCATAACAGAATATTTATTATACTCGCTTTCACTCAGCTGCTGTCTGAGCCTCGATACTTTTTGAGATATCCCGGTCAGCGACTGGATATGGTGACCGACCTCGTGAGCAATGACATAGGCCATAGCAAAATCACCGGGCGCATTAAAGCGTT
>JBDTEB010000387.1:0-3075 GCA_039922795.1 Chitinophagaceae bacterium | reverse complement strand
ATAGGCTCCGCTGCCTTCGTCCCCCATTACGTAACCGAGCCCGGGACTATTCTTTTTAATCGTTTTGCCATCAAAATAACAGGAGTTGCTGCCTGTTCCCAGGATGCAGGCAATGCCCTTACCCTTCCCGCAAAGCGCTCTGGCGGCACCCATCAGGTCATTGTGTACGAATACTTTCGCTTCAGGGAAAACGGTGGAGACGGCTTTTTTTACCAGTTTCCTGTTTTCAGGGCTTTTACATCCTGTACCATAATAGAAAACCTCCGTAATAATGGATTTCTTCAACTGGCTTTTTACTTCTGTGGTGATGAGTCCGGTAATCTCAAGACCAGACAAAAAATACGGACTGATCCCTTGTGTTATAAAGCAATTTTCCTTTTTACCATCCACCAGGCACCATTCACATTTTGTACTCCCGCTGTCTGCGATTAGATAGGCCATCTCCTGTTTATTCTGTTCAGCCAAATTTAGGAATGTTTTGCGCAAGGCAAAGAGATAACGAGTGCATAAAAAGGCAGTCGATTAAAGGATTTGGGTTAATTTGCGGCCACCAAAGAGGTTGTTTAAGCATATGGTTCAAAAGAAGTTACAGGTTTGGTTGCCCCTGATGTTTGCGATAGTGATGATCGCAGGTATGGCGATTGGGTTCAAACTCAGAGAAAATACCCGTACCACAGGAAGTTTTTTTTACCGCGAGAAAAGGTCTCCCCTTCAACAGGTGCTCGACCTGATTAACCTGAAATACGTTGATCCTGTAAAGACCGATACCCTGGCCGATGAAGCCATTGAACAGATGCTAAGTCATCTGGACCCGCATTCCGTGTACATTCCACCGGTTCAACTGAGTGAAGTAAATGAAGATCTGCAAGGAGAATTCCAGGGGATAGGCGTAGAATTTCATATTTTAAATGACACCGTTAATGTGGTTAATGTGCTGGAAGGCGGTCCGAGTGAAAAGGCCGGTTTACTGGTAGGTGACCAGTTTCTTACACTTCAGGATCAACCCTTAACTGGAAAGAACCTTACTCCGGATAAGATCAGGAAACTACTTCGTGGACCCGGAGCGACCACCGTTTCGCTTTCGATATTGCGCAATAAACAGGTAATAATTTTTTCCATCAAAAGAGGCAGTATTCCACTTCCTTCTCTTGATGCGGCTTACATGCTCGATAAGGAGACAGGTTTGATCAGGCTGAACAAGTTTTCAAAAACGACTTACGAAGAATTCATGTCCTCACTGGAAAAATTACAGGGGCAGGGAATGAAAAAACTAATACTTGATCTGAGAGGTAACGGCGGGGGCTTATTAGATGAAGCGGTGGATATAGTGGATCAATTCCTCGATGAGGGCAAACTGATCGTTTACACCGAAGGCAACAAAATGCCCAGGGAAGAATTTAAATCCAAGCGACCCGGTCTTTTTGAAACAGGCAAGCTGGCTGTTTTAACAGACGAGGGTTCTGCCAGCGCAAGCGAGGTTGTGGCCGGAGCACTTCAGGATTGGGACAGGGCGACGATCATCGGCAGAAGAACTTTCGGAAAGGGCCTCGTTCAGGAACAATTCGACCTGGCGGATGGAGCAGCGCTTCGCCTTACTGTTGCCAGGTATTATACCCCCTCGGGCAGAAGTATACAAAAGACTTACAAGGGTATGGGAGATTATCGGGGCGAAATAATGAACCGTTACCATCATGGTGATTTTTTAAACGCTGATAGTAATCATGTACAGCAGGGGAATGCATATAAAACAAATTCAGGAAGAGTTGTGTATGGCGGTGGCGGCATTATGCCGGATGTTTTTGTGCCTTATGACACCAGTGCATCTTCGCCAATTCTCACTTCGCTGTATCTTTCTTCTTCCATCAATAATTTTATTTACACTTATTTTATACGGCATAAAGACGAGCTGAAGAAATATCGTTCCGCACTGGAATTTGTCGCAAATTTCAAGGGCGAAGAAATGCTATGGCAGGAAGTGGTTGCGTTTGCTGCAAAAGAAAAAATCAATCTCTCCACGTTGCCTGCTGCAGAGAAAAAAATAGCCCTGCGTCGCCTGATGGCGCTGATCGCCAGGCAACCCTGGCATACGGAGGGGTATTACGAGGTGATGAACATTAACGACCCGGTGGTTAAAAAGGCGTTGATGGAGTTAGACAAATAACCTTCAGGAATGCCGGGCAGTGCGCACCTGTTTTATATACCTATTTCATTTTTGACATGATTCCCTGGAGTTTCGCCTTGAACGCGTTCAATGGGGCAATGCGCACCTGTTTTTTATACCTATTTCATTTTTGATTTGATTTCCTGGAGTTTCGCCTGGAACGCGTTTAATGGGGCAGCTGGTTTACTAACCTGCTTTGCTGGTGTTGCATGGCCTGAACTTTGTTGCGGCTTTTCCCTGCTGGCAGTTTGCGGCGATTTTTCTTTGTTCATCTTCATGGTCAAGCCAATCCTTTTCCTTGGGATATCCACTTCCGTAACCGTAACCATCACCTTCTGATTCAACTTTACCACCTGGTTGGGATCCGCCACATAATTATCGCTCAATTGAGAAATATGAATTAACCCATCCTGTTTAACGCCTATATCAGCAAAGGCGCCAAACTTGGTAATATTTGTAATAATTCCCGGCAGGGTCATCCCGGTATGCAGATCCTCCATCGATTTTACTTTCTCATCAAAAGAAAACTCTTCGATCGGCTGCCTGGGATCCAGCCCGGGCTTCTCTAATTCATTTAAAATATCCTCGATAGTGAGTAGTCCTTTTTGCTCGGTGACATACTTCTCTTTACTCACTTTATTTCTTAACTCTTTGGTGCCAATCAGTTGAGAAGGGGTAACCTCAAGATCCTTCGACATTGCCTCTACAATAAAATAACTTTCAGGATGCACGGCACTCGAATCAAGAACGTTCCCGGCCCCTGGAATTCTTAAAAAGCCTGCGCATTGTTCAAAACTTTTTGGTCCCATCAGGCTAACTTTTTTCAATTCATTCCTGCTTTTAAAAGATCCGTTCTTGTCCCTGTAATCTATGATATTGGCCGCAAGTGTTGAGCTTAGTCCACTAACGTAGAT
>JBDTEB010000386.1:0-9287 GCA_039922795.1 Chitinophagaceae bacterium | reverse complement strand
TAAACTCTTCCAAACACATTCAGACCAGTTACGCCATAGGATGCTTTATATAAAGAATTGCCATTAAAATCCCGGGCTTTAAAGGAGGAATAAATCAAATTAACACCGGCACCGGCGGCAAAATGTTCATTAAAACGATAGCCGATCTGGGGGGAAACATTGGCCAGCGTATTGTCGCCAAAACTGGCCCCGAAATTACCACCAAAAAATAGTTTTGATTTGTCAAATCCCGTCTTTTGAGGCTCCGGTTCTTTTCTTTCTCTCTGCGCAGAAACGGAATAAAATGTAATCGCAAGAACCAGTAACAGTAAAAGATTTTTTTTCATAAACGAACATTGAAAATTGTCGGGTTTGCTCAAGCCTGCAAATTTTACGAAAAAAATGTAATCACCGTGTTACCCGGATACAAGGGCATGTTACTTTAACAAAATCGATTTGCTGTAGTAAATCAAAAAGTTGGACATAAGGACTGCCGTCTGATTCCACTGGATTGTTTGAAAAATCCCTGCTTTACGAGAGAGAATTCTATTGCGCCGCGGCCACCGTTATACGCACTTAATGAAGATGTGGTGACATCGTACGTAAAAGACATTTTGAAAGAATTCCATAAAAAGCCAAGCATCGGAACAGCAGCGTCACCAGGCCGCAGATAGATACCGCCAATTAACTGCGTTTCGCCATCCCCGGAAAGATTATACTGAATGTTTCCACCGGCAACCATTTCTGCCGCTTTAGCCTGGGTGGTATAATAAGCCATGGGATTCAGGATTACATTATCAGACACTTTCAAACTTGCGTTTAAGAAACCGATATATCTTGGGGCAAGACGATTGTCAAATCCCACTTCAGCATCAAAAAAGGTTTCGCGTGGGCGATTAATATGCTGAATGGAAAAACCGCCATTGATATAAACTTTGTCGGATGGGAAATAGGCATAATTCATGCCTATCTGCATATCAAAATAATTGATATTATTACTGGCGAAATTCACGCTCGATGGAATTCCTGCGTCAAAGAATCCCGTTGACTGGTTAAATTGGTCAGGGAATTTGAGATTCGCGACATTGATTGATTTATTTGCCCAGCCAACATTGAAACCTGCCGTTAACAGGCTTGCTATCCCTATTTCCTGGTGATAGGCAAGTGATCCGTAAAGTTTGGTCGAGGTGAGATTTCCCGCACCTGCAGCATCTCTTAACAATACCCCACCCACACCAATCCATCCACTTTCAAATTTATCACGTAATATTTGAGCATCTCCGTAAATACTCATCGTTTTGTACGGAACGGACAAAACATTTACATACTGGTTCCTATAATTGGCGCCTATCCGATAATCGGCGTCAGGAATAAATCCCGTATTTGCCGGGTTGGTTGTCAGCGGAGAATTGAACCACTGAGAAAAATGAAGATCCTGCGCCTGAATCCCCGAACCAAAAGCGAACAGCACCAACAGAATGGCAATACTTCTGGAGGAATTGGTTGCCCTTTGTCGAAATACGTTTAATCTGTTTATCATAATTGATACCCCCTTAACTGCTCCCTATCTTATTAACGTTATATCACCCTTCCTGGTTGTTTTGGTTCCGTCTGTAAATTCAACATCCAATATGTAACCGTAAACATCCATAGGCTGCATCACCCCTTTAAATTTCCCATCCCAGCCAATCTCTACATTACCAGTTTCAAATACTTTTTGTCCAAACCGGTTGAAGATGGAAAACTTCATTCTCCCGATCGCGTAGCCCCTCACCATAATTCTATTTGTTTTTGCAGAACCAAGCGGAGTGAATGCATTCGGCACATCAAGCCTTGGGAGCACAATTGTTTCTACCGGCGCACAAACAGTGTCGGCACAACCTTCCTGCGTGATCGCTATCAGGCATACATTAAAGGTTCCTGAAGAATTGTATTGATGATCAAAGGTAGACCTGCTGGCAGTGAGTAATGAATCTTCGTCTCCAAACTTCCACTTGAATTTAATGGCATTGGCGGATGCGCTATTGCTAAAGGTGATCGGCGTATTCTCCATGGGCGTAACCGGCACATAAGTAAATGCTGAAGTCGGCTTTGACTGGATGAGGATAGAATGCTGCACTGAGTCGACCATGTTACAGGTATTTGGATCGGTTACTTTCAACTTTACAATGTATGTGCCCGCCGTCTGATAAAAGTGACTGGGCTCAAATGCTGTTGAAAAAGTACCATCGCCAAGATCCCATTGAAAAGTCTGTCCGGCAAGGGAGGTATTTGAAAAACTGGCATTCAACGGAGCGCAAAGAGGTCCCGGGAGCGTGAATGCTGCCTTGACCAATGGCGAAATCCTCAGCGTTTTTTCCAATGAATCAGGAGCATTGCAATAATTCGTATCCAGCAGAATGAGCCTCACCTTATATGTACCAACAGCCGCATAGGTATGCGACACATCACCTGTACCGGCAGTGATGCGGGGAGTATTGTCACCGAAATCCCAGATGAAATGCTGATTGTTAAAAGGCTTTCCAGGAGGTGCAGTAGAGATATTTTCAAAGCGATAAGCCAGGGATTCACACGGCGGAAGCTTTATGGCATTAAAATCAATATTTGCCCGGTCCGCCCTCACTTTAATATTTACATACGAGGTATCGCGGATATTACAGCTTGCGGAGTCTATGGCGATAAGTCTTACCAGGTAATCACCCACCAGGTTATACACGTGAACGGTGGTAAAATCCGTTGTTTTGAGATCTGCAGAGCCATCACCGAAAGCCCACTCATAACTTTGAGCAGTTCTTACGGTGTCGCGGAAAGTTACGGTGAAAGGAACGCAGCCCGTGGAATCCAGGGTTGTACCGAGGTAGGCTCTCACACCTGAACCCACTCCCGAAAAATTGAACGCAATTTTCAATGCGGCGAGATTACACTGGCCTCCGCCCGTAGCTGCAGCCTTGCCTGAGGAGCAACACCAGGCCCCGGGGGTCACAGGCCACTGAGGCTTTCCACCAGTTCCTCCGCCACAGTTTGCACATATGGCCTGGTAGATTACGCCGTTTTGATCGAAGCGACTTGTTCCACCATCCACATGCTCGCCAAAACCGCCGTTCTGTCCATAATAGGTGCCATACAGCAGTTTGGAAGCGTTTCGCGCGAGTACGATAAAATAAAAATCCGAATTGTCCGGTACGCGCTTTAATGCATCGGAAGTGATTGGCATGCCGTTGATCGGATCGATAGAATACCTTCCTATAATATCTTTGCCCCATCCGGAAACATAAATATTTTCGCAGCGATCAACCAGGAAGGCTACCGGTGACATATTAGGATTTGCCGAGCCGGTACCAAAAACCGTGGAAAATTCAAATCCGGAAAGGTCCTTTTTGAGTTTGGAGATGAACTGTTTCGAATTTGGATTTACAAAAGCCGCGTTTTGAACTGGCCAGGCGCCGGAGGTTACTCCCATTATATACGGAAAAGACTCTTTGTCGAACTGGATCCCGAAGATTACGTCCATCCCCGGTGTTCCCATATAGGTGACCTTCTTTATTTTGGAACCGTCATTGGAGAAAACGGCCACATATCCATCACTTTTCCCGCCTTTGTTGGCTGCCTGGTAAACTCCCGACTTGTCACCTGGCAGATCTGTACTTTCTGTTGCACCTGCCATGTAAATATCCTGGGTGGTGGGATTTATAGACAGAACAAAACCCGCATCATACAAGGCACCGCCAAAATAGGTACTGAAAGTGAGACTGGTACAATCGGGATTGAATTTTAAAAGCACCGCATCCTGCGTGCCTCCTGACCTGGGTTGAGCTGCGCCGGCCGTAACAAAGAAATTCAATGACATCGTGCACGACGCCACATAGATGTTGTTGCCGCCATCGAGAATCACTTCACTCCTGGCGTCATCGCCATAATTATTTAACAGGTGAGGGGTTGGGTTGCTGGTACTGGGATTATGACTGTCGCCGGTATTCATGCCGTCATCTTCCGCGCCACCAATGCGCGCAGAACCAATAAGAGCTGAACCGGTCGCATTGAGTTTTGTAACGACTATATCCCATTTTCCTCCCTGACCATAAGTATTGGAGGCCGGTGATACAGGATAATTGGAAGAGGTGGTTCTTCCGGCGATTACTAAATTCCCCTGCGGATCGCAGAAAAGGCTGTGAGGCTGATCCTTACTGCTGCCCCCGATATAAGTGGCATACATACGGCGTGCGCCATCTGCACTAAATTTCATAATGCCCATGTTCCAGAAGCTTGATTCATTGTTTCCGGCACCATACCTGGTTTGAAAAGCGCCTGGAGAAACCGGGAAACCGGTGGCAAAGACTACTCCACCACAATAAAATGTTCCGTCAGGACCATAGGTGGCGGTATAACCCCAGTTATCAGCCGTACTGCCGGTAAACGAAGCGAAGATCAGGGTCGGATCGATCACCATCGGGTATTTGGAAGAAAAATCGCCAAGTGAAAATCTCACCTGGTTGCCTTTGACCACGTACCGGCAATCGATTACCTTTCTTTCTGTTCCCAGGTATTGATAAGTATATGGAGCCAGTTCTTTTACGTCACCAACGGAAGTGGTAAGGATCAGTTCATTTTTTTTCACTGCCAGTTTCGTTAAACCATCGAACTGCATGAGGATCTTCGAAGGATCAGCCCCGGGATTTACAATAAACTCATACTTCAGCCGCCCATTATCACTATAATACCTCACATCAATTCCCGGATAAAGGTTTTTATAGGTGACAGACTGGTACAACCTCACATTCCCAGCCCACTTCGAGGGATCGTTTCCAAGGAAGTAATTATTATAGGTTTCCTGTTCTTTGTCGGCAATTAATTCTGGCGAAGGGTTTGCATTCACGAAATTCATCTCATAGGCATGTGACCTTACAATTCCAGGAAGGGCAGGACCACCACCGGGGGTATTCTTGTTTTCGAAAATGGGGGTGTTTTCTTTGTTGACAGACTTTCCGTGTACCTCCTCTGCCATCGCCGAGAGATCTGCAGCATTATGCTGAACGACAGAGTATCCGGTCTTGCGAAGAAAAAAGGCGCCATTACTTAATTCGCCTTTAAACAAAACCGGCTTCTCCCATTGACCTTTGTTTTCAACGAACTCTAAAGCATTCGTTTGAGCGAAAAGATGAAAAACAGGCAGCAGGCAAGTGAGAAATACTATGGAAAATTTCTTCATGGAAGTCTTCATACAATTTACAGAATTAATCTGATTCGCCGCAGTACGTATTATTTACGAGATCTTGCTCCACACCGTTTTACCTTTCTGTCCTTGCAGAAACTGTTTCAGGCTGGCATTGCCAGATGCAGTTAGTTCAGGGTCTTCCAAAAGAATACGTGAAGCCATTTCCTTCGCGGTTTCCAATAACAATTTATCGTCTATTAAGTTGGCTATTTTGAAATTCAGCAGTCCACTCTGTCTTGTGCCTTCAATATCGCCGGGGCCACGCAGCTCCAGGTCTTTTTCAGCAATTTTGAATCCATCATTGGTTGAACATAGTATTTTTAACCGTTCTTTCGCTTCATTTGTTAGGCGCGGTCCGGTTAATAAAATACAATAGCTTTTGTCGCTTCCCCTGCCAACCCGCCCCCTTAACTGATGAAGCTGCGAAAGGCCGAATTTTTCTGCACTTTCGATCACCATGACAGATGCATTGGGAACGTTGACTCCCACTTCGATTACCGTTGTGGAAACCATAATTTGGGTATCGTGTTTTACAAAACGCGACATGTTTGTCTCTTTCAAATCGGGTTTCTGTTTCCCGTGCACCATGCTGATCCAGTATTTGGGCTCGGGGAAGTAGGCCTTTACATTTTCATATCCACGCATCAGATTTTCATAATCCATCTTCTCGGATTCTTCTATCAGCGGAAATATGATGTATGTCTGACGACCTTGCCTGATTTCTTCCCTGATAAAATCCATCACCTGCGGACGGGCATCTTCGATCCGGTGAACCGTACTGATGGGGATTCTGCCCGGCGGAAGCTCATCGATCACGCTGTAATCCAGGTCGCCATAGGCGGTCATCGCCAGCGTTCTCGGGATCGGGGTTGCTGTCATAACAAGTACATGCGGTGGCAGGATCGCTTTTTTCCACAATTTGGCTCGTTGCGCAACACCAAAACGATGCTGCTCATCGATCACAGCGAAACCGAGATTGGCGAACTGAACTGTTTCTTCGATGAGCGCATGTGTGCCGATCAGCAAGTTGAGCGTTCCGTCTGCAGCTTTTTCCAAAACGTCTTTCCTTGCCGCCGTTTTGCTGGAGCCCGTGAGCAGTTTCACCGCAACAGGCAGATCGGCAAGTAGTTCAGAAATAGTATGATAATGTTGCCTGGCCAGAATCTCGGTAGGAGCCATGATGCAGGCCTGGTAACCATTGTCCATGGCGAGAAGCACGCTGAGCAGCGCAACGATTGTCTTTCCGCTTCCCACATCGCCCTGCAATAGCCGGTTCATTTGCTTGCCTTGCGAGGTGTCCCTCCGGATCTCTTTCAATACGCGCTTCTGCGCTCCGGTGAGCTCAAAAGGAAGATGATCCTTGTAAAAACCATTAAAGAGCTTCCCCACGGACCCAAATACCGGGCCTCTCGAAACCGAATGCCGGCGGATCTTTATTAGTCCCAGCCTTAGCTGAGCCAGAAATAGTTCATCAAATTTTAATCTTTTTACGGCATCCTGATATTCTGACTGGGATCCGGGAAAGTGTACCCGCGTGACGCTTTCAAACCGGGACACCAGGCCCAACTCTGCGATCAGCGATGCTGGAAGATTTTCTGGAAGATCGGTTGGTTTCAGCAGTTCAAAAAGGGACAGCATCAATTTGCCAATCTGCCTTCCCCCAAGGGATCGGGCTTTTAGCTTTTCGGTACTGGGATAAATAGGTTCGAGAAAATTCTTGCCGTCTTTTTTATCCGGGGTGAGCAACTCGATTTCCGGGTGAGTGATCTGTGCCGACCCGTTGAAGAAACCCGCCTTGCCAAAAACAAGATAATCCCTGCCTACCTCAAGCGATTTTTCTACCCAGTTGATTCCCTGGAACCACACCAGTTCGAGATGCCCGCTGCTATCCTGTATCTCCGCCACCAGTCGTTTCTTAAATTTCTCGCCGTGAATTTCCAGCGACTGCAACCTGCCGGAAACCTGCACGTAGTCAGTATTGTAGTTGATGTCTGCAATTCGGTTGATCTGGGTCTTGTCAATATGCCGGTATGGATAAAGTTCCAGCAGGTCGCCAAAAGTAAAAACGCCCAGTTCCTTTTTTAGAAGATCGCCACGAATGGGACCCACGCCCTTTACGTATTCTACCGGATTCGATAATATATTCGAAAATTGAGAGATGGATTTAGAATTGAAGGTAAAAAAACGGTTTTGTAAGACGGACTATACAAAGATAGAAAGAAGAAGATCGATGGTTGGGTGATAAGGTATTAATGTTATACTATAGTTTTGACCTTAATTTTTTCTATGCGCCGATTCAGGGTTCCGGAAAATATTGCCGAGCACGATAAAACAACGGAAGAGCTGTTCAATAAAATTGGCGCCATCAGGCAACGCATACTGAATTTGGGTAAAGCTTCACCAGAGGCAACAGTTATCATCCCGGCCTATAATGAAGAAAGAAATATCCTGCGTACCCTGTCATCTCTATCGAAATCAACTACTGTCAAAAGCATCCGGTTTCTGGTAGTGAACAACAATTCTTCCGATGCAACTCCTTCACTCGCAACAGCGGCCGGAGCCAGCTGTATCGATGAACCGGAGCAGGGCATAACGGCTGCGCGTAACCGGGGTTTGAAGCATGCAAAAGGACATTTTATTCTCAATGCAGATGCAGACACCATTTATCCTCCGGAATGGATCGACCTGATGCTTCAACCGTTGTCCGATGAAAAGGTTGCACTTGTCTATGGCGATCATTATTTTCTTCCGGGGATGGGCAATTCCAGAGCTGCCTACTTTTTATATGAACACCTCGCAGACATCAAAAAAATGATCAACAGGAATTTGAGAGAGGAAGCTGTGAATGTTTATGGTTTCAACTCGGCATTCAGACGGTCCGAAGGAATAGATGTGGATGGGTTTAATCACCCTTCAGGCACTAACGAAGATGGTTGGCTGGCGGTAAAACTGCGTGATCGGTTTCAAAAAAAACTTTTCCATCAGTCTCATCCGGCAGCCATGGTCTGGACCAGCAATCGACGTCTTGAGGCGGATGGAGGGGTGATCAAGGCGGCGGGGAAGCGGGTGCTGCTGAGGTAGAAGAAAATATTCCAAACCGTCTATTCCTTCTTAACATATACCTCCACCCAGGCCTGCAATGATGGCTTACGCGGCGCCGTGAAAACATCTACCTTCTGGTAATATTTTTCCAGGTAGTCCCTCACTTCAAAAGGATAAAAATTATTCAGGTAAGGGATATATTCGAAGAGCACCAGGTCGTAATAATTATTCTTGATCCTTCCGCAGAACATGTCCGTTTGTTTCTGAAACATCCCCACACCCTGGTGATACCATAACGGGTAGTATGAACCCTTCTCAAGGGCAAAAGGCATTTCATAAGCCAGGGGCGTCAGTTCGGTCATATTCAGCACGCGCAAATCTTTCTTACCCTTGACCAGGTCCATATTCAGGAGCCTGTTGATGCCGTCAACAGTAGGACCCGGCAGCAGTATCTTGTTAAATGCTTTTAATGGGATCGTTCGCCATTCACTCATTGGCACATCAGAAGTATCGGGTTTAGAAATTAAATACGTATTCTTATTGACCACATTCTTTCCAGCCATCTGTTCGGTTGGAGCAGGAACGAGATATTTGCCAATAAATTTCCAGTAGATGCTACTCCACCACAACATGAGCCCTGCAAGGCAAACCAGCAATGTTGGAAAAGATTCAAAATTGATTGGCAGGGATTCGGAAAGCAGCACAAGTATCAGCGCGATGGCAAAACTGTGAAAGAAAATATTATTATCCGCCGGGATATAACTCGTTACCTGGAAAATAGCTGCCTCTACCAGAATGCCCAGCGTGAGCAGGATAAAGATCATTCGCTTGCGGTCGTAGAGCAGTTCTTTCCAGCTTTTTGTTCGCGCGAATACGAGCAGTATAATGAGGAAAAGATAAAATTTGATCCATTGGGAACTATTGAAAAACTCGTCGGTAAAATCGGAGAGCGAGAAGCGCGAGGTATGCGGTGCCTGTCCATAATTAAACCAGTACCCAATGCCATATTGCCTGAAAGGAAGAACCAGCAGAGCGGAGGTAATAGCAATGCCGG
>JBDTEB010000385.1:0-3840 GCA_039922795.1 Chitinophagaceae bacterium | reverse complement strand
ATTGTATTACAATTCAACATCTTGCCGACCATTTACCATGAGTCTGGCTACCGCGGCCATACATGCTTCCGTCCCTACTAAAAACGAGTCAGTCACGCTGATCTCTACTGCCACCCCGCATTCTCTGTCACCTTCGGCTCCTGGCTGATGATATTCTGCCCGATAGGAAACAGCAGCAAAAATTTCTGCGAGTCTTTCCCCTGTAGCGATGGAACCAGATTAAACGCCTGGCCAAAACGCACCAGGTCCCACCATCTCTTTCCTTCGGTGGTCAGTTCCAGCAACCTTTCCTTTAGTATCGCATCATCGTTCTGCGCCTTTGTGCCATTTACAAAAATATGCGTGCTGTAATTGCTTCCATAAGCACGCTGCCTTACCAGGTTGATTTCTACGGCAGGAGACGTACCAAGGGCATTCTCCGCCTCTGCTTTCATCAACAAAACGTCAGCATACCGGTAAAGGATCACATCGGTAAAGAAATTACGAACACCACCGATTACCGTTCCCGCCCCTTTGGTAGTGATGTTGGTGACATACTTGCCGGAATTGTCGTAGATCTCGAAAAATGTGCCCGCGCGACGCTGATCGTCAGTCGTAAACTGATCACTTACCTTCTTTGTTATCTGCATGATGTTATTGCCGGTATTACCCACTCCCAGGGCCCCAACCATAGTAAGGGTAGACGCTGGCACATTCGACAGTGAGCTCACATACATATTGGCCCAGTAATTACTAAAGGCACCATCATTTGCCTGAAACCGCACAGCCATCATCACTTCATTGTTCGCTTTATTGTTGTAATTAAAAATGTCGTTGTAATTCGGTAACAACTGGGCTGTGGAGGTTTGGGATGCAGTAAGTGCCGCAAGTGCAGCAGTGAAATCGGCTGTGCCGCCATTTAAAACCTTTCCGGTCCATAAATAAACATCGCCCTTTAACGCATTGGCTGCGGGTTTACTCCACGCGATGCGGTTGACATCAATAACATTGGTGGGATACAGTGTAAGCGCCTGATCGAGATCGGATTTTATCAGCTTAAAAACATCTTCCACGGATGACCTGGCGATCTGGATCGTTGCCGGATCGTAGGACTCAAGGGGATCTGTTCTGATGGGTACGCCGCCCCAGCTTCGGGCCAATACAAAATATACAAAGGCACGCATGGTGTATGCCTGCGCAAGTGCGCTGTTTTTAGCGTCAGCGGAACTGAACGTGATACCCGGTGTATATTTAAGCACCAGGTTCGCTGCATTTATTGCGGAATAAAACTGGATCCAGTTGGGACCCGGGTTACCTACATTGAGCGTGTTATTGTAATACTTGTCGAGCCCGGTTGTTCCCGCGGTAGCGGAGGTAAGAATGTCACTTCTGCCTTCTCCGAGAAAATAAAGATCACTGGTTGCTCCGGCAGATGTAGAGCTGCCCCTGAGTTGCAGATACATGCCTCTTAATCCCCCGGTAACGTCATCCTGTTTGGTCCAGAATGAGGTGGCGGTTATCGTACTGACAGGGGTGGTTTCTATCGCCTTTTCACAGGAAGTAACAAGAGCCACGAGGAAAGCCATCACTATAAAAATTACGTTTTTCATGCTTTTTATTATTAGAATGAAACATTTACTCCCACCGACAATGTTCTGGAGATCGGGTAATGACCATTATCCTGACCACCGTCTTCAGGATTAAGGCCTGTGAACCGGGTGAAGTAATGCAGGTTGCTGCCGCTTACATTTACCCGAACATTGCTGAGATGCGCTTTCTGTACGATTGTTTGGGGAATGGTATAGCTGAGACTTACTTCCCTCAGCGCTATAAAATCACCTTTCTCATAGTAAACTGAGCTGCTGATTCCGCCCCTGAATATGTTTGCTGACTGGTCCTGGAAGGTATATCGCGAGTACTTCGTCACGTCTCCCTGTTTCTTCCACATGTTGTCGATATAATTTTGCAGCGGGAGGGCATCGCCCTGGGCCTGACTATTGGCGATCACGGCAGGATAATTGAAAATGGTATTCCCTGCTCCGAAATCGGTTCGCACGTTTAAGGCGAAGCCTTTATAGCGAAAGTAATTATTGAAACCACCGGTCCATACGGGGTATGGGTTACCAAGATATACCAGGTCCTTGGTATCAATAATGCCGTTTTTGTCAACATCGGCCCAGATCGCATCACCGCCGAATTTTGTTCTGTTGGTGGAGGTAGGAACCATGTCTGGCAAACCTTTCGCAGCTTCGGCATCGGTGGCATAGATTCCAGTTTGTTGATAGGAATACAAGTCGCCGATTCTTCCGCCCTCCTGCAAACCACCGAGATAACCGTAACCGCCAATGGCAGGGTCATAAACATATACGCCGCCCTGGCGATTTTTGGCCACGCCATTGTAGGGAAGTTTTAAAATCTTTCTTGAGGTATGTGCTGCATTAAATGAAGCTGTCCAGCCGAAAGCCGACTTTGGGGAAAGCACATCGATGTTTAGTTCGAGTTCAAAGCCTTTGTTCTGCAGGCTTCCATTATTGGTAAATATGCTCGAGAAACCTGTTGATCCCGGAAGGCTGACCGTTGTGAGCAGATCATTGGTGCGCCTGTCATAATAATCCAGCATCAGGCTCATCCTGTTATTGAATAAACCGATATCGGCACCGATATCAAGCGTTTTCGACTGCTCCCATTTCAGGTTCTGATTCGGAATTTCACCGGCGCGTATGGCGGAGGCTCCGGCATACAAACCCGTGGTGGTGTAACTTCCGCCCGGTTGAAAATCTCCCAGTCCTGAAATATTACCATTTACTCCATAACTGGCCCGAAGTTTCAATTGCATCAACCGCTGCGGCATGAGGCTTTCAAAAAAGTTTTCCCTGTCAACATTCCAACCTACCGAGACACCGGGGAAGAAACCAAACTTGCTGGTTTGACCAAGGTTCGAAGCGCCATCATAACGGGCATTTACAGAAAGGAGATATTTTCCATCATAGTCATAATTAATTCTTGAAAAAACTCCCTGAATAATCAGATCGGAAATTGAACTGCTGAGGGCAGTGAATGTACCGGATGCATTCAATGTGGGAATGATGTCGGTCACCGCATTTTGACCCGTACCGGACAAAGAAGTATTTTGCCTGTAATAATGCGAGAATCCGCCTTTCGCTTCGAGATTATGTTTGGTCCCAAAAACATGTCCGTAGGTTAACACACCATCCGCCTGGTACTGCGTGTTTCTGGCGATACTGGAAGACGCATTCCGCGTGGTAATTAAAGTACCTACTCCGTTAAGCAGGGCTGCCGGTTGAAAGGAATAAACCGGATTGTCGTCGCGGTTAACGGAAAGCAGGGGCTCGAAATAAAGGTCACGGGTCAGGTTCCATTTTGCACCGAGAGAAATGGTGATGGTTTCGAATGTCGTTTTCCCCTGGGGGGCGAACGGACCTTTAAAATAATAATCGGGGTTTCCGATGGAACTGTTCTGTCCGGGAGCCATACTGCCATCTTCAAACCTGTATTTTGCTGTTCCTGGCAGAGAGGCGGAACGATAGAAAAGGTTTCCCAGACTGGCAACGCTTTTTGCATTCCTGTTCGAATAAGCGAGCCGCCCATATACGTTAAGACGATCGTTTATTTTATAGCTGCCGTTCATATTAAAACTCAGACGGTTGTAATTGGTGATGGTTGCGGTACCCTGGGCACCAACAAAACCGAGTCCGGCATAAAAAGTACCCTTATCGTTACCGCCGGCCATATCAATATAATGATCATTGGTAAACGCGTTGCGGTATATGAGATCCTGGTAATTTTTCTCATCGTAAATAATCGTTTGCGTGGGATCAACAGGATCGGGCATGCTCTGCC
>JBDTEB010000384.1:0-5016 GCA_039922795.1 Chitinophagaceae bacterium | reverse complement strand
GCTGGGTACTTTTCGCCGCCATTGATTTGCGGAAATTTTCGCCAGGTCCAGGACAGCGTATAGCCAGCCCAACCCGTGAATCGACCTTTTGCCTTGTTAACAAAAAATTCCGCTCCGTAGCTCCACCCCTTTCCAAACACAAATTCCTCCTCCGGATCTATCAGTGAAGGCGTATAGCCTTCGCGGTATTCTATCTGGTTCAGCATATTTTTGAAGTACAGCTCTACCGAAGTTTCAAAAATATTATCCTTAAAATTCCTGAAATACCCCGCCGAATACTGCCAGCTGATCTGAGGTTTTACCCTGTATGTACTCGGCACCCATAAGTCGGTGGGTAGAGTTGACCCCGCATTGCTCACCAAATGAATGAACTGTACATTTCGCGTGACCGATGCTTTCACCGAAGCGTCATTGCCCAGGCCGTAACGTGCCGTGAGCCTCGGTTCAAGCCCGCCATAGCTGCGAATTTTTTGTCCCCTGCCGAAAATAGTACTGTCAATTTTATTCCGGTAATCATCGCGTTTAAATAAAGTGTAAGGACCAACCTGGTTGAAAAAGGAATATCGTAATCCGCCATTTACCTGAAGTTTGTCAGAAACGGCCCAGTCATCCTGAACATAGACAGCGGCTTCGTTAGCGAATTTGATTCCGTCATTATTTGGTGCAAATTTTACGCTGTCCTGTCGTCCACTGAGAATATTTGGCGTGAATCGGTGATGGGTGTACAATCCACCAAATTTTATTTTATGCGCCGCTGCCGGGTAGTAATCGAAATCTACTTTACCGTTCAGGTCCCGGATGCCCGATGCAAGACTAAGATCAAAGTTATTCTGGGCTGCATTGAAAGCGAACTTGTAATCATTGTAAACGATCGTTGTATTGGCAAACAGCTTCCGGCTGAAAACATGGTTCCAACGCAGCGTGGCCGTAGAATTTCCCCAGGGAATGTTTGCATTAAATGATCTCCGGGAATTTTTGAAATCGAACACATCCTTACCGAGATAGGCACTCAGGTAAACCCGGTCATTTTCGGAGAACATATAATTTACCTTGGCATTGAGGTCATAAAAGTAATATCCCGATCCATAAAACTGGCTGGTACTTTTTACCAGCGGTTTTACCAGCGCATCGATATATGTTCGTCTCGCGCTAACGATAAAAGTCGCTTTGTTTTTCCTGATCGGACCCTGAATGGATATGCGGGAAGAAATAAGTCCGAGCCCACCTTCCACCTGGAATTTATTCGTGTTCCCTTCTTTCATCGCGATGTCAACAACAGATGAAAGTCTGCCACCATATTGAGCAGGCATCCCCCCTTTGATCAATGATATATTTTTTATCGCATCGGAATTAAATACCGAGAAGAAGCCAAAAAGGTGACCTGTATTATACATCACCGCGTCATCGAGCATGATCAGATTTTGATCTGGCCCTCCACCCCGTACGTACATGCCCGAATTACCTTCTCCCGCATTACGTACTCCTGGCAGTAACTGCAATGTTTTCAACAGGTCCACTTCACCAAAAATTACCGGTACTGCTTTTACCTGTTTCATCGAAAGATCGATCTTCCCCATCTGTGCATTTTTCACATTCGCATCCCTGCGTTTCGAGGAAACGATCACTTCTTCATTGGTGGAGACGAGCGGTGCCAGCTGAAAACTATAAGACTGGTCTTTGTCAAGATTTATCTCTACCTGCACAGGTAGATAGCCGACAAATGAACAGGTCATTTTATATTGACCGCGCGGAAGAGTAATGGAATAAAAACCGTAGGCATTAGTGGCGATGCCTCCGCCGGTTCCACGCACCGAAACCGTGGCGCCAATCAGTGTTTCTCCAGAAGAACTGTCTTTTACGTACCCGCTTACACTGTGTTTCGTCTGCCCTGCCGCCTGCAGTCCCAGCGAAAACAACAAAATCATCAACAGGATCTTCGTCAAAATGAAAAATTATTTTGCTCTTGCGCCGATAGAATCAGTCACTTCACCACATCCCAGCATTTTGTTTTTATATTTCGGGTGTTTATTGCCGAGATAAGGGTTTTTTATTTCTGAATTATCGCTGATCCAATAGGCCTCTTCCGTATTATTGAAAGCCATCGGGCACTTCATATGATAAAGAATTTCACGGTCATACCTGACCGATCTTGCGAGGTCGTACAATGCATCCGAAATCATCTGGAATTCTTTTCTTTTGGCCTGGATATCTTTTTCGCCGACCAGTGCTTTCGCCGATCCGGTAATGGTGCCGGTAAAATTATCGGCAGTTGACTTTATCGCACCGCTGCTATCATTGGGGAAATGAGTGATATCGAGACTATCAGAATACCGGGCGAGGTCGAGCGAAGCCTTGTTGGCGGCTGTGGTGTCCCAGTCGATGAGGCCATCCCTGAGTTTAAAATATGCGGAAAGCATATTGTCAAAACCTTTGTTAAAACCTGCGTCATTCACGCTGGCAACTGGACCTGCTGGCGTAAGATCTTTTGCTGGTTTGTTTTCAGCGCCCCCACAGGAGAGAAGAAATATCAATATTGCGGGTATACCGGTCAGTTTTTTCATGAAATATGTTGGGTTTTATCAGGAAAATGATGCTTGTTTGCGCCAGCGAAATTACAGATAATTGTAATCAGGAGCGTTTATGGTATTTTTGCCTCCTTTTTAACAAGATATCGCTCGTATGTTAATTGGTTTACAAAATGTTTTGTTTGAATTCGGGGCAAGGACTATTGTCGCAGATGCCACCTGGCACATTCAGCCAAATGAAAGAATAGGTTTGATAGGATATAACGGCACGGGCAAATCGACCCTGCTTAAATTGTTTGTGGGTCAGTTTACGCCTTCGGAGGGCACGGTAGAGAAAGGGCGGGAAACGACCATCGGCTATCTTCACCAGGACCTCCTCAGTTATGAAACCACAGAAAGCATCTACCAGGTAGCCGTTGGCGCCTTTGAGAAGGTATTGAAACTGGAGAAAGAGATTGAAGAGACCGGCCTGGCGCTTGAAAAAGTATCGGCGAAGTCACCAGGGAGCGCGGAAGAAGAGCAACTTCTTCATCAGTACAGTGAGAAACTCCACGAGATGGAAACGCTCGAAGGCTACGATATTCATCATAAAACGGAAGAGGTTTTGCAGGGTCTGGGTTTTCAAAATGCCGATGTGCATCGTCCGTTCCGGGAATTCAGCGGAGGATGGAGGATGCGGGTTCTGTTGGCAAAAATGATTTTGCAGGAGCCGGATCTGCTGTTGCTTGATGAACCTACCAACCACCTTGACCTTCCATCCATCGAATGGCTCGAGAAATACCTGCTCCATTTCAAGGGATCGGTGGTAATGGTTTCCCACGACAAGTTTTTCCTGAACAGGATGGTGACCAAGATCGTGGAACTCTATCAGAAGCAGCTTCATTTTTATATCGGCAATTACGATTTCTATGAAACGGAGAAGGTAATGCGTGTCGAACTGCAACAGCGCGCCTTTGAAAACCAGCAGGATTATATCCGCCAGCAGGAAAGATTCATTGAACGCTTTAAGGCCAAGGCCAGTAAGGCTGCAGCAGCCCAGAGCGTGGTAAAAAGACTGGATCGCCTCGACAGGATCGAAGACGTGGCGATAGAAAGACCGAATATTAAAATCAATTTCCAGGTAGATAAAACACCAGGCCGCACGCTGGTCACATTGAAGGATGTAAGCAAACGATTTGGCGAAAATACCATCGTTGATCACGCAGTGGCCGAAATTGAACGCGGGGACAAGGTGGCGCTGATCGGGGCCAACGGCAAGGGTAAGTCTACCCTGCTCAGGATCATCGCGGGTGTGGAAGAGTTCACGGGTGAGAGAAAATGGGGGCATAACGTAGAAGAGAGTTTCTTCGCGCAGCACCAGATGGAAGCGCTCGATCTGAACAACACGGTGCTTGATGAAATGAAACTCTGCGGGAGCCAGAAAACGGAAATGGAACTACGCACATTGCTTGGTTGCTTTTTATTCAGTGGGGAAGACGTAGAGAAAAAGATCCGGGTATTGAGTGGAGGGGAGAAAGCGAGGATCGCGCTGGCAAAGACCATCGTCAGCAAAGCCAATTTCCTCATGCTTGATGAACCGACCAATCACCTCGACATCCATTCCTGCGAACTGTTGATCGAAGCCTTAAATAAATACCAGGGTAGCCTGATTCTCGTAAGTCACGATCGTTATTTTATTTCCAAAACGGCCAATAAGATCTGGGAGATCGATGAAGAAAAGATCCGCGAATTCAAGGGAACCTATGCCGAATGGGCCGAATGGAAAGAGCGCCGGGCTGCCGAAGTAAAAGCCCAGTCTTCAAAGAAACTATCCGATGAACCGGCTCAGAAAAAAACCGAACAGCCAAGGCAGGATAGCAAACCACAAACCGCGGCTGCCATACCAAAACAGGATAACCTGGCCAGGTCGGCTCCAATAAATAAAGAAGCGAAAAAAGAATTGCAAAAACAGCAGAAGATCTTTCAACAGGCCGAAGAAAGAATAGCGCAACTGAACAATACTCTTAAAAAACTGGAGGGCGACCTCGCCTCTAAGGAAGTATATTCTGATGCAAAAAAGTTTGCCGCAACCGAGCAGGCCCACAGGCAGACGACGCAGGAACTGAAACAAGTCACAATTACTTATGAGGCTGCGTTTGAGACAATTGTTTCGCTGGAAGGGTGAGCCGCAAACTTCGCATTTTGTGTGTAACTCTTTTTATGCCACGCAGATGACATGGGTTAACGAATGAGAACATATTTTGGGATTTGTAGTTATTTCCATATGTCATTGAAATCACGGGTCCTTTGGTTTATTGTCAGTCTTTGTTCCTGCCTCACGGGGACCAGTGATTTGCATGGTCAGGGAACCCGTCCCAAAATTGGTCTCACGCTTAGCGGAGGCTCTGTGAAAGGACTCGCTCATATCGGAATTCTCAAGGCAATAGATTCTGCCGGACTAAAAATAGACTACATCACGGGAACCAGCATGGGCGGCGTCATCGGCGCCCTC
>JBDTEB010000383.1:0-3366 GCA_039922795.1 Chitinophagaceae bacterium | reverse complement strand
GAGGAATTACCGGAGATCAGTGCGATGTTTTTTGTAGCCTGTGTCATGGGTAAATAATTAAGCTTTATTTTTTCCGTTACGACGCAGAATGCTACTAACCCGGGCAGCCAGTTCTCTTGGGTTAAATGGCTTTACCATAAAATCATCAGCACCTGATTCGAGGCAGCGCACTTTGGTGTCAGTGCTGTCGCTCGCCGATAACATAAGCATCGGGATGTTCTGGAAAAACCCGCTGGACCTTATTTGCTTTACGAAAGCAATGCCATCCATTTCCGGCATATTGATGTCGGCGATAATAATGTCGGGAACGTTACCTTTTTGTATCCAGGCAAGTGCCTCTTTACCATTTCCCTTGGTTTCAACACTATAGTCATCTTTAAAGAATTGTTGTAATATGAGTTGGATGGAGACCTCATCGTCTATTGCCAGCATGGATAATGGAGCAGACTGTTTCATTCAGTGGTTTTTCGGATATTTTTTTAATAGATGTTCGTCGGAACACAAGACCAATAAAAATCAGGATATTGTCTTTTTTAAACGCGAACAGGCTTCCGATATTGTTTTTACAGGGGTTATAAACATTTTCTGCGTGATTGTTAATAACGCAACAAGGGTTTACACTTATAAATAAATAGGGGGCTGATGATAATCGTAAACTAGCGGAGATTGGCGGCAGATTGGAATGAGATTAACGCGTTCTTCGCCATTTTCAAAGGTATTGGTTGCAAAAGAGCTTGTCGCTTAGCATCTAATAAAATCATATGCCATCAACTCCGGAACTCTTTCCGTTTTTGCTGCCTTCAAAAAATGATACATTTGCCGCATCATTACAACCACTAAAATTTAAATGTATGAATAAGGGTCCGGTATCACAATTTATCAAACATCATTACAGGCATTTTAATTCGGCGGCCCTGGTAGACGCGGCAATCGGCTACGAAACGCATCTGCTTGAAGGTGGCAAAATGATGGTTACTCTGGCCGGCGCGATGAGCACTGCGGAACTGGGTGTGTCGTTCGCGGAAATGATCAGGCAGGGCAAAGTGGATATCATCAGTTGCACTGGAGCCAACCTGGAAGAAGACATCATGAACCTGGTGGCTCACAGTCATTATAAACGCATCCCCAATTATCGTGACCTCACTCCGCAGGAAGAATGGGCGCTGCTTGAACAGGGACTGAACAGGGTTACCGATACCTGTATCCCGGAAGAAGAAGCTTTCAGAGTTATTCAAAAACATATAGTAGATCTGTGGAAAGGTGCCGAAGCAAAAGGCGAACGCTATTTTCCGCATGAATACATGTATAAGCTGCTGCTAAGCGATGTGATGAAAGATAATTATCAGATCGATCCAAAAGACAGCTGGATGATCGCGGCAGCGGAGAAGAACCTCCCTATCGTCGTTCCGGGCTGGGAAGACAGCACCATGGGGAACATCTTCGCTTCCTACCTCATTAAGGGTGAACTGAAGGCAGGCACCATGAAAAGCGGGATAGAATATATGGTCTATCTCAGCGAATGGTACCGAGCCAACTCGGGAGGAAAAGGAGTGGGATTTTTTCAGATTGGGGGGGGGATCGCCGGTGATTTCCCGATCTGCGTTGTTCCGATGATGTACCAGGATCTTGAATGGCACGATGTTCCATTCTGGGGCTATTTCTGCCAGATCAGTGATTCAACCACTTCATACGGTTCTTACTCCGGCGCTGTGCCCAATGAAAAAATAACCTGGGGAAAACTGGATATCCATACGCCGAAACATATTATCGAAAGTGACGCAACGATCGTTGCTCCACTGGTATTCGCCTACATTCTGGGCTGGTAGCCAGGAAATAAAAAAGAAGCAGGGGTTGCCTGCTTCTTTTTTATTAATCGAGTTTAATGTCCCGCTTCAGCATCGCATCGCGATTGGCCATCTCCCAGGCCGTATAAAAAATAAACCGAACCCTTTTCTCCATCACATCAAAGTTAATCTTGTCAACGGTATCCGTGGGACGGTGATAATCTGCATGTGTGCCATTGAAATAAAATATGATCGGAACTCCCTTGCGTGCGAAATTGTAATGATCGCTCCTGAAATAGATCCTCTCGGTATCGTTCGGATCATTGTATTTATAGTCCAGCTCAAGTTTTGCGTATTTGTCATTAATCGATTCGCTGATCGGCTTCAAATCGGAACTCAGTTTGTCATCTCCCACTACATAAACGTAGTTGGTAGAATCACCCTTGGTACGTTTTGGATCCAGTCTTCCAACCATATCGGTATTCAGGTCCACTGATGTTTTTTCCAATGGGAAAACAGGATGTTCAGCATAGTACTGCGAACCCCACAATCCTTTCTCTTCGCCAGACACAGTCATGAACACGATTGTTCTTCTTGGCCCGTTGCCATCTGCCTTTGCCTTCGCAAATGCAGTTGCCATTTCTAACACTGATACGGTGCCGCTTCCGTCATCATCAGCGCCATAGTAGATTACATCTCCTCGCATACCGAGGTGATCATAGTGAGCGGTAAGAAAAACGTATTCATCTTTTTTATCTGTACCCTCGATCATGGCCAGTACGTTGCTGCTATTGGCTTTTTCGATGCTTTGCTTTTTGACATCAAAGCTCACTTTTGCTTTTATAGACTGGTGGTCGGTTGCAGAGATAGCATCAAACCTGCCCAGTTTGGCAATCATGCTGTCACCAAATTCACCGGGGAAAAGTTTTTTAAAAAATACGCTGGTCGTCGTTGCAAAATTTAATGTGTAGGGATCTGATGTCGGACTCGCCGGCAGGTAGAGATTTGTTTTGCGCTGGCTCGCGACGGTCGAAGGATTAAGGATGGCCAATCTTGGTGAGACCACAAAAATTCCGACGGCGCCTTTCTCCTTCGCTGCCCCGATCTTTTTCGCAATCGATGCCCATTCTGAACCACGGGGTCCGCCAGGAAGTATGTTTTTCCCATCCTTTTTAGGTTCACCAAGCGCGAGTACCACGATGGCCCCTTTTACATCCAGGCCTTCGTAATCATTGTAAATGGGGTCATCAATACCGTAACCGGCGAATACGATCTTTGAAGCCTTTACCTTTTCAGTTTTATTGAAGCGTGCATTCATGAAGAAATCTGTGCCGAACGGATAGTTATCACCGTTGATCACAATTTTACCTTCAAGCAAGGTGTCTTCCATTAGCGGAAAGATCTGCTGGTATTTGCCTTTGTTGGCGGGTTTCAACCCTAAATCTTTAAACTGACTTTCAATATATGCTGCTGCTTTTTTCTGTCCTTCAGTTCCGGTTTCACGGCCTTCCATTCCGGCCCCGGCTACAATGGTTAATTTTGCTTTGAGTTCCGCAGCGGTGATGATCTGCGCATACTTTTC
>JBDTEB010000382.1:0-5623 GCA_039922795.1 Chitinophagaceae bacterium | reverse complement strand
TAGGATCGCGAACCAGCATGAACATCCATGCGGAAGTATTTAATGCCCAGCCTTCAGGGTTGACGTGTCCGTAATTGACGTTTCCACTGCTCAGGTCAAAATCCCAAAGCGGGCCCATAGTCAGCTTTCCGCCACGATCACGAAACATGTACACACTGCTGTAGAAACAGGCATCATTGGTTGCCATAACTTCGTTGATGAGGTACCAATCAACAAATTTGTCGATATCCAGGTCCGCAGCGTAACCCGTTACAGGATTGAACTGATAGGAGTAGATTTTTGCTTCAATTTTATTGATAAAATTTTTGATGTATTGCAAATTTCTTTCTGGCAATACATCTGGTGTTTGCATCACAAAGGGAACATCACGATATGAGGTGAACCAGGTAGTCCCGTCAAGCCGTGCATCCACTTGGGTTAGAAAACCACCGAGAGAATCATTTGGATTTGCGACATCCATCTGGTTGATATTCAAACGTTCACTGCTTACCTTGATGTTTTCAAGAAGCAGGTAATTTCCGAGGTAACTACCATTTAAAAACACTTCCACAAATCTCGACTTTGGAGTATAGGTCATATTGAACCTCTTGCCCAGCTCGAAACCAACCTTGTTGCGGAGCAATGATTTATCGAGGTAATTAGCCAGTAAAACCCATTCTTTGTCAGAAGACATTCCAAGTAGTTTGGACTTGCTGGCGAGTTTTATTTTATATGGTTTCTTCGGCTGGAACCAGGTGGAGTTTCCTCTCCCCTTAATCTGGATCGCGCCATCGTACAATCCCTCAGAAAATTCCATATTGCCATCAACTTTAAGCGACCCGTTTACATAAACATCTTTCGAATCGACCGGACTTTCAGTAGTAATGTAAAGAATAGGAATACCTGTAAAAGCTTTGAGCTTAACGGCATAATCCCGTGAAGAACCGTTCCTCGCGATGACCGTATAGGTAACCGGACCGGAAAAATCATTAACGGTTTCACCACTTACCTGCGGAACACCATTCACCAGCACAACCACTCCGCTGGTTGTGAAAGTCGCTACCAGTGCGCCACGGGCATTGTTTGCCGTTCCCTGTGCACCGCTAACCACAGAATCAGATATATCGCATACCAGGTCTGTGGCCACCAATTCCGAATTTGTGTCTGGCTGAAATGAAAAGGTGAGTAGTTCGTGATCGCCTGAGAGGGAGACGTCTTGGTCTTTGTTACATGCAGTGCAAAATAATGCCATTACGCATAGGGCGTAGAGGATCGTTTTCATAGGATATTAAGGTTTCCCGGATGAATTAAATCCGGGGGTTAAGGTTCCTGTAAAAACGACGCCTGGAAAATTATATTGCCGCCAAAAAGTTGATCCTGATCAGGCGGAACAGTTGACTGGTGTTAGTTATAGCGCATATTAGACAATGGCAAAAAGTGCAGATTACAACAACCCCACACGGGCGGCAGTAATAAGAATCGTGATGAACGCTTCGACAGCGTTCGACGCTTTTTCCACTATCGCGGAAACATTTGCGAGATGTTCCACAGAGGCATTCATCTCCCCTACAAGGTGTTTTAATTCGAGCGAATCAGCCGCGAGTGCATTGATCAATTCATTTTGTTTTGTCTCGATAATATATCGTTCGAGATTTCTCAGGTTAACAGCGGCTGCCTCAAGGTTGTTTCTGTCGGTACGGCTGATAAAAGCATCGCCGCGCGCATCTTCAATAGATTCCAGTGCGTCGCGGATCTGGTCGAGCGGCGTCTTAATCGTTAGATTCATCAGGTGTGGGGGCTTTATATTTTTGGATTTTTTTCAGGGTGACATGAATATCCTTCACGCTCTGATAAAATTGCTGAATCTCTGCGACAGCCGTTTTCAGATTACGCTTCTGATTTATTATTTGAAGCAGTTTCGCGTGCGCAATTCTCAGTTTGGCAGTGGCAACCAGGGTTTCTGCGCGCAGCGCTTTTACATAATCGATCGCGGCCCTGAGTTTGACATACTCCAGGTCGTTGGCTATGCTCGATTTCGTGTTACTGACCTGGATCACACTATCCCTTCCATTCATAGAAATCGTTTTCGACTGCCTGAGAAAACTCAGGTAGTTTGATCTTATTCCTGCGCTTTCATTATCGATAAGCTCTGAAACAATTCCGGATCTAAGAAATTCGTTGAGGTTTGCCGTCATCACCTCGATAAGCCTGTCAGCCTGTGGCACAAACTTCTTTATCTCTCTCGCCTGCCTGCTACGAATATATTGCGTACCACCAAAGGCAATCAACTGGCTCACGCCAGCACCGATACCTGTTGGCACCCTGGGAAAGTTCTTAGTATTATATAACGTAGTCAGCGAGTCGAGATCAGTGCCAAAACGCAAGCTCTGTTGCCTGAGTTTCAGTTCAAATTTATCGGACGAAAGCAGAAGCAGTGACTGAGCATATTTATCAATGATCTTGAAAGTGATATCTGCTTTGCTGATCAGCGCCGAGTCGCGAACGCGAAAATTGTAAATGCTGTCAAGTTCCTCGATGTGCAACCTGGCGCTATCCAGTGAGTTGGCAAAATATACGCCCCGGTGCATGCGAATATCAGCGAGTTCAGTCAGTACCTTACCCGGATAGGCCGAAAAATCCTGGCTTGCGGTGGCAAAACTTTTTACTGCCGCAACCTGGGTCTTCGTAAGCGAGGCACATCCGGCCAACACTACAAAGCAAAAGCACAGAATGATAAAACGATTCATGGAGGGCAATTTAAAAAGTAAAACTGGGGTCAATAACAGGGGAAAGCCGTATCAAAGGATGGATCTGGAATGAAGATAGTAAAATTGTGCATTTTTGCACAGCCCCATTGTCTCTTGTCGCAGGCTTTTTGAACAGGCAAGTGGCCGTTTCAAAAATCTGATTCCTAATACTTTTTAACCTTAATTTTACGCATTCATAACACTACAATGCCAGATAACAAGAACAGACAATTTCTTGACTTTGAGAAACCCATCAAAGATCTCTACGATGAAATTGACAAGTTGAAGCAGACGGCAGAAAAAACCAAAGTCGATCTCAGCGATTCTATACAAAAACTTGAAGAACAGATTCTTGATAAAAGAAGGGAGATCACGCATAACCTGAGCAGCTGGCAGAAAGTACAGCTTAGCCGGCACCCCGACAGGCCATATACATTAAAGTATATCGACAAGATGACCACCGATTTTATCGAGCTGCACGGTGACAGAAATGTAAAAGATGACAAGGCAATGGTGGGTGGTTTTGCCAAACTCGATGATGAAACGGTAATGATCATCGGGCAGCAGAAAGGAAGCAATACCAAAATGCGGCAGCTCCGAAATTTCGGGATGGCCAATCCGGAAGGTTATCGAAAGGCCCTGAGGTTGATGCGCCTGGCCGAGAAATTCAACAAGCCAATCATCACGCTGATCGATACACCGGGCGCTTACCCGGGACTGGAAGCGGAGGAAAGAGGACAGGGAGAAGCGATCGCGAGAAATATTTACGAGATGGTGCGACTTAAAGTACCCGTCATCTGTGTGGTCATCGGGGAAGGTGCTTCGGGCGGTGCTTTGGGCATTGGAGTGGGAGATAAAGTGTTTATGCTGCAAAACACCTGGTACACCGTAATCTCACCCGAAAGCTGCAGTTCCATTCTCTGGAGAAGCTGGGACATGAAGGAAAAAGCGGCCGAGGAACTGAGACTAACCTCCGACAGGATGTTTAACTTCGGACTGATCGATGGCATCATTCCTGAACCAATCGGCGGAGCGCATTGGGATTATGCTCAGGCGGCCGAAATGATCAAACAATACCTGCTCCCTGTAATTAAGGAGCTCAAACTTATTCCTCCGGAGACCCGTATGAACCAGCGGATCGAAAAATTTGGCAAGATGGGTTCCTGGAACGAATTACCCATCGAAGAACAGTTTCCCGAAATCGAAATTCACAACACAAACCTCGCCTAGATCTACCTTCCCTTTCAAAAATTAAACACCGGGCAAAGGCCTATCAAATATAAATAATGCTAAGAGACCAGCTTAAAGGAACGGGCGTAGCCCTGATCACTCCTTTTAATGACGAACACCAGGTGGATTATGATTCATTGCTGAAACTGATTGACTATGATCTGAAGAACGGTGTTGAATACCTGGTGATTCTGGGGACCACAGGCGAAACACCTGTCCTAAGCATGCAGGAAAAAACGGACATCATCAATTTCACTGTTCAGTATGTGAACGGACTGGTTCCCATTGTAGTGGGTGTTGGCGGAAACCATACTTCTGCTGTAATTAAAGAGTTGGAGCTTTTGCCGCTGGATAAGATCACGGCCATACTCAGTGCGAGTCCATATTACAGCAAGCCTTCGCAGGAGGGCTTGTTCCAGCATTATAAAGCCGTTTCCGATGCTTCACCAAAGCCGCTGATTTTATATAACGTGCCTTCCAGAACAGGAAGAAACCTCGAAGCTTCCACCGTTGTGCGCCTGGCTTCAGAAGTGGATAATATCGCCGGCATCAAAGAAGCGGGTGGAGATTTTCAACAGTGTTTGGCCATTTTAAAAGACAAGCCTTCGGATTTTCTCGTGGTTAGTGGCGATGACGCACTGGCGCTGCCACAGCTAGCCTGCGGAATGGACGGTGTGATCAGCGTGGTGGCCAACTGTTTTCCGAAAGTTTTTTCCGAGATGGTGCGTTGCTGTCTAAAGGGTGATTTCAAAAATGCGAAAGGATATAATGATGAGTTGCTGGAGAGTTATTCATTTCTTTTCGAGGAAAATAATCCTGCAGGCGTGAAGGCAGTGCTTTCCGAGTTAGGTATCATCAGAAACAATCTCCGTCTTCCGCTGGTTCCCCTGAGCAGCGGTGTCCATGAGAAAGTGAAACGGTTCCTTGCGAAACTGGATGCGTAAGGGCGGCTATCGCCAATCATCGCCGGGGGCGTTGGCTTTGGGAAATTGAAAAATGGCTTTTTAGATGCCCTATCCGCATGCTAACATTTTGCAAATACTCAAACCCAATTTTGCTTTTCGAATATGCCCTATCCGCATGCTAACATTTTGCACATACTCAAACCCCGTTTTGCTTTCGAATATGCCCTATCCGCATGCTAACATTTTGCACATACTCAAACCCAATTTTGCAATTCGAATATGCCCTATACGCATGCTAACATTTTGCAAATACCCAAACCCAATTTTTCTTTTCGAATATACCCTATACGCATGCTAACATTTTGCAAATACTCAAACCATGTATAGTAGGGGCGGGCCTTGCGTCCGCCCTGATTGATGAACGCGCAAACCATCCGCCACAAAACCTACACTTTCCGCTCCAATAAATTTCAGCAAATGCCAGTCGAATACCCCGAAACCACCGCCACAAAAAACGTCTCCATCCTTCACCATGAATTTCTAATTGACGCCCTCCAACGAACACGCCGGATCTGGATCTATCTTCCAACCGGTTATCACGAATCCCGGAAAAAATACCCGGTAATTTATATGCATGACGGTCAGAACCTCTTCGATGCGCATACTTCGTACGTCGGTGAATGGGGCGTCGATAAAATAATGAACATGATGGAGGGGCAGTGCATCATCATTGGCATCGATAATGGTGGATTGGCGAGGCTA
>JBDTEB010000381.1:0-7975 GCA_039922795.1 Chitinophagaceae bacterium | reverse complement strand
CATCCAGTCGTCACCATAAACAAACCAGGCAGCATCCTGCACTTGCTGGTTGCTGATGTATTTAAGATTATTTATCTGGAAAAGTAATTCGATCACTCCCGCAAACGTGGTGGACCTGATGATGTGTTCGGGAATATTCTTGCTTACGGTAAGCGCATCAACGAGTGCCTTGCAGGCAGCATCCGTATTGCCCGACTTGTGATTGGCATATCCGATCATACGGTGGGCTTCCATGGCAAGCATCATGTCGTTGGTATAGGCGTAATGATTGGCTGCTACGGTAAAATCCTCTACGGCCTTCCTCCAGTCTTTGGTCACCGTATATAGAGATGCCCTCAACATTACCGCCTGTGCAATAAATTTCCGATAAATGAATTCGTCTGTTACGATTTCCCTTGATTTTAATGCTGCCTCAACACCACGATCCGAATACTCAATGGCTTTTATAAAATTTTTATATCCGACCTGGTCATTGGCCAGTGCGGCATTTACCGCAATTACCTGCCCGATCCAGTAAGGATTTTTCTCGAGGTTTTTATTGGCAATATCAATGCAGATGTCCGCATTTTTTTCTGCCTCTTTTTCTTTTCGGTTACTGATTGCCTGCACCAGTAATACAAAGGCCTTGCGATATTGAACACCCGGATCATCCGGCTTCCCCATCGCAGCCACCTGCTGCAGTGCGGTATCCATATCCAGATCGGGTATAAGCGTTGCCACACAATCAGCATCTTTTTCAACAAGACGCTGGTAGAAAGGATTTGCCTCGGTATCGTCAACCACCAGTTTAACTTTTGGATGGATGCCTGCCTTCACCCCGAGATGCAGCCAGCGGCTGATCGCATTTGGATTTGTAAACGAGACCCGCAGTATCGGAACTAAAAAAACACCTTCGCTTAAATCCAGGTGAACAGCCAGGTTATTGATGTTCTTTACAAAAAGGAAAACAGGATTGCGTTTGTCCGTTAGGGTATAATCAGGCTGCCAGTCCAGGTGGGTCATTTCCACTTCTATATTGTCCTTGCCCGCAATATTCCAGGTTTCGATCATATCGGCCAGTTCGTCCAGGAGGGCTGTAGCATACTGGTCATCATCGTGATAAATGCTGTTAAATATGATGGGGATATCATTATTCTCTGTGCCCACGCCCAACAGGTAAGTGTAAAAGGCTTCGACCATATCTTTTTCATTATTCTGCGCATGGATGCGCACTACATTTATATAAGGCTGTTCGCGCACAGCCTCCCATTTCTCAACCAGCATTTCCATTCGCTGCTGGATCGGATTACTTTCTTTACCGGCCATAATTTAATTGGTAAAACAATTAATTCAATGCTACGATTGCGCCTTGTATAGCCACTTTTCCACCGGCACTCACCGTGGTTTTTCCACCTCCATTTACTGTTGCTTCTGTGTCTCCGTTCAGTGTCGCCTTAGCTCCTGTGGCAGTTACTTCAGCTGATCCGGATACGACTGTTTTTGTGCCGGTTACGTTTACGTCTCCGCCCTTGTTGGCGTCAAAGCCGTTTGGTCCACTGGTTATAGACGAATCATCGGAACCATCAATGTCCACATGCGCAGCATTCATCGTTATTAGATTATTCGCACTGATTGTAATGGTATCGCCATCCATAGTGATGGATGATTTTCCGTTGGTGAGTTCAATCTTCTGTGATGCAGTAATTGTGATGGTATTTGTTCCGTCTATTTCAATCTTATTCCCTGTTGATTTATCCACAATGGTAATTCCCTTGCCGTCATCCAGCGAGAGAGTATGACCGCTTTTGCTATTCAGGCTTTTCGTATTGTTACCCTGGCCACCACCACCTCCAGTCTTGCCATGAAACATACTGCCCATCACAAACGGCCTGTCGGGATCATTATACCGGAAACAAATAAGCACCTGGTCGCCCGGTTCGGGAACAACCACGAAGCCCCTGTTTTTAGCCCCATCTTTTCCGCCGCCGGCATCCGGAGTCATTACCCTCAACCAATCGGTAAGCAGATTGTCACTCTGCTGCCATAACATCTGCACGCGCACCCTTCCCATATTATCCGGATCCTTATTGTCTTTCACCGTCGCGATCTGCGGCTCGGCAATGGGAACCACGACATTCTTTACCGGAATTACATCAATGCCCGATGGTATGCCTTCAAACATATTATAATAACCGCCGTTCTCGGAAATGTGATGCTCAATACTGGTGATCAGGAATTTTCCGTAATCCTCTTTGGTAAACAACTTGCTCTCCGGCCTGGAGATCTTTACATCGGCTAACGCACCAATACAAATGGACGGGTTGTCGCTGCTTCCCGAGAGTACCTCCAGATCTGCCGCCATCGCGGTTTTTTGTTTTTTCACAAATCCTTTCAGTTCAGATTTGTCTGTCACCCGCTGGCGCACAGGCAGACTCACCGGTTCTGTAAACACTTTCCCTGACTCTTTTAATGCAAAGCTGGCATACTGATCCAGTCCGTCGAGGTTCGATGGCGCATCCTGCGTGATGAGTTCATCGTTTTTTGATAAATAAGAATAGCTGCTAAAAGTTAGCGGAAGGATCCGTAGCCTGAGTTGCAGATTCTGCACATCCTCACCATAGGTGATCTCAATATTTGGGGAAGACGAAGGTTTGCCGAAAAAGGCATCAATACCATCGTAGTAAAACCATTCACCAAAATCTGAGGAGAGGCGATTTAAAAAATGGAAAGTGCTTTCGCGGTACTGACAAATGTATTTTAGCTGAGCAGAGTGCTGCGGTTTTAAATTGACGCGACAATTACTCTGCGCCAGACTTGCCGTAAGTTGCTTGACAATCTGTTTTAAATCTTTCTCATAAAAAGAAAGAAGATGGGAACCGTTCTCTAACAAAATAGTAGGAGAGTATCCCTTATATACCAGTTCACTGGTGAAATTATCAGATTGTTCCATGCTGATCTCACAGATAAGACCACGAAATTCATAAGCCACTTCCATACTTCCCGACTGCACGAGTTTGATGATTGCCAGTTTCCCCATTTTTTTTTGCGCATCACTCAGGTTAAATGTACCCGTCTTCTCCAGTACGTCATATTTGATGCGTATGGCAAACTCGTGATGGGCATTAAATTGCTGCCTGATAATTACTGCACTGTAATTATCAATTTTTTCATCTTCGATTTCGATATCAGCAATTACCTGATTTTGCATATCCGGGTACTTTGTAATAAGCAACGTGAGCGGGCTGAACGGAGTTTATTGCCGTGCACTAATCCTTTACAGTCAGGCCAGAAAAATTTTGCAGCCTATTTGGGCCACTCATTCTTGTGTTCGGCATTCCCGATTTTAATCTTTTCCGCAGAAATGGTAAAGTCTATCATCATCGGCTGAGAACCAGTGATATCAATGCCTTCCTTGTATGCGATGACATATCCTTTTTCCCAGGATAATTCTTTCATTTTCGCATCTTCATCGCTTTTCTTGAAGGTGATCATCCCGTCCACTGGCTTGTACTGATTAACCATGGATTCAATAATAGATGTGTCGTCGGTCGATTCAATGGTTAAATTGATCGTTCCGCCGTAAACGCCTGAAGCAGGCCGGCCCTTTGAATCTACATCCCTGTGCATCGCATAATCACATTTGAGCACGTCAATGTTGTCTTTAGCGCCGATTTTGAGTTTTGCATTAAATGCCATAACAATTGATTTGGAGTGAGAGGTTAAATTAATTTGATTTGAATTATGGAAAGCAAGTATAAGCTCGGAGAGGTACGGGATGAAAAGGTAGATATATTTTTGAATTCGTTCATCTTTTTAAAAAGAATTATTAAAAAATACCACTAACAGGGTATATTCAGTTGAAAATCATTGCGGAAATTGCATCCGAAGGGTTTCGGAACGGAAGCAGTTGGTAAAATTCCACACTTTTATTTTGTGTCAGAAATAATTGAGTAGTTCGGATTTACCTTCGATAGGATTTTATTATTTTATTCACCATTTTGTTTTTCTCCCCGATTATTTGTTGATGCTCAAAACCAATCGTTTGGAAATACACAGAATATATAATACATTCATTTTGATATTCGCTCCAGGGTAAAGTTTCCAAATGTCTGATAATCCCAAACTCCTGTATTAAAAAACTACTTAATAAAAACTAACCTGCCCCTCTGCGCACGAATTAATGGACTTTTACAAACGATACCAGTTCAATCCAAAAACGGACCTTCTCGGCAAGGGTGGTTTCTCCAAGGTATATATGGCCAATGATACCTTGCTGGACAGAACTGTAGCGCTAAAATTCTTTACCGGTCATGGTTTTGAGAAATACCAGGTATTGAACGAGATAAAAAAAGTCATTCGTTTCGAGCATGCCAATCTGTGTAAATATTATGATGTTGCTGTAATTGATACCACGAATATCATCGGTGAGCCGGAAACGATAGAAGTGGGTATCATGGAATATCTTGACGCGGGTGAATTAAAAACCTATCTAAGAAATAACCCCCAGGATATTGACAGGTTACTGATCGACGTGCTGAAAGGCTTATCTTATTTACATAAACGAGGTATTGTACACCGTGACCTGAAGCCACAAAATATCATTGTAAAAATGGTGGACGATGAGCCCGTCGCCAAAATCACCGATTTTGGGATAAGTAAATTGTTAAGTGACGATGATACCAGTGCCAGCGCACTTATTGGAACAATAGAATATATGGCGCCGGAACAATTCAATCCTAAAAAATACGGCATTAACGGTAAGATCACCACCAATCTTGATCTCTGGAGTTTTGGATTGCTTGTTTATGAGGTCGTGGTAAATCAACCGTTATTTGGTAGCAGGAGTAAAGGACATAGCGCCGAGCAGATTATGAGGAATATCCTCACCGATACCTACCTCACAAGAATTAAATTATTGCCTGTTAAATACCAGGCTATCATTGACAGGTGTCTGGTGAAACAGGCTTCGCAGCGGGCGCAAACCGCTCTTGAACTTATTCCTTTGTTTAGTGAAGGCGCCGTTGATCTGAATGAAATCTTTACCGGTTTTGTACTTGGTGCCGACACTGAAAAAATCGATAACGCCGAAATAGATGATCAGGCAACTGGGGATCAGGATTCGGAGGAAGATGATGATTCAGAGGTAGATGATGATTTTGCTAACATGGAGGATTCTACAGAACATATTGTTTCTAAAGACCCGCCAGTTACGGATTTAAGTCTGGATACTCTTCCTGAAAAAGGTGGCCATGAGTATTCTCAAAGAATTCAGCACAATAGTTTACCAGGTGAAAACGCTGCTGATGTTACGCAAATCCTTCACACGAGTTCAGGGGAACTACCCGTAAAAAAAGGTACAAATACCCCCTTTATACTAAATGAGCCAAACGTAAATTTGAAAAAAGGAGTAAATAGACAAAAACTGTTTTTATATGCAATAATTCCGGTGGTGTTAATAACGGGCTTTTTTATTTTCAGGGGTATTGGGTCAGATCATGGAAGTATAGATGCTAAGAATTTGAAGTTTTCCGGTAATACAGTTGTTGTCCAGAAATCTCTCCCTGTTCCGATGCCGAATTTGCAGGCAATATCAGGCGGTCGTTTTATCATGGGTACAAATGGCTCGGAAGACACTACTGTTCTCCCTGCTCATGCAGTTAGGCTATCGAATTTCCTGATAAATAAATACGAAGTAACGATCGGTGAATTCCGAAAGTTTATTCATGAAAGCAATTATAAAACAACTGCGGAAGAAAATCAGGCCAGTAGTATTTATGTGGATAATGCATGGAAGCAGGGGCGTAACATTAACTGGAGATTTGACCTGTCAGGAAAATTAATAGATACGGCTTTAAATAATGTGCCCGTGGTTCATGTTAGCTGGTGGGATGCCAATAAATACTGCGAATGGTTATCGCTAAAGAACAGCCGGCATTACCGGCTTCCTACAGAGGCTGAATGGGAATTTGCTGCAAAAGGTGGAATAAAAACCGCAGGGAGTTTTTATAGCGGTAGTAAGGTTTTGGAGGATGTTGCCTGGTACAGTAAAAATTCGAATAATAAAATTCATGAGGTTGGAGGAAAGCAGCCAAACGAACTCGGTTTATATGATATGAGTGGAAATGTTATGGAATGGTGTAAAGACTGGTATGGCGATGACTATTTTAAAGACAGTCCCGTTACTGATCCATCCGGTCCGGATTCGGGAACAGAAAGAGTTGCAAGAGGTGGCTCGTGGTACACCAGTAACGATGAGAAGTTGCGGAATGCTTACCGGGATCGTTTCTTAGCAACGGCCAGCGGCGGACAACTGGGTTTTAGAATCTGCGAAGTCAGATAAGGCATTTGTAAACGTGCAAAAAACGTACAATGAAAAAGATATTGGTACTTATTGTTTTGCTGATGGGCTATTTTTCTTCTTTTGCGCAGGTCAGGCTGGGCCTGATCGCCGGAGGAGTATTTGCTAAAACGAGTGGAAAGTCCAGCAAAGGTAGGGCAGGAGGATACCTGGGTGCTGAAGCGGATCTCAAACTGGGCCGCCTGGTATCTTTAAGACCTCAATTAAAATATATTATGAAAGGGGAATCCATATCCTCTGAAGGAAAGGGAGGATACAATTACCTCGAACTTCCTGTCAATTTGGTATATTTTATTCCTACTACCATTGGCCGACTCTCCATCGGGGGTGGGCCCGCAGTAGCTTACCTGATGAGTGGGTCTTGGACTGCACTCGATGGAGTAAAAGAACCCATTGATTTTAAATATGACAAGGTCAATAAATTGGATATTGGTTTGAATGCTGTCGCCAGCCTTGAAATAAACAGGAACTTCTTTTTTAGTGTAAATTATACCTATGGGTTTCTAAATGTGTGGTCGGCCGAATATGTTGGAAATAATAAGAATAGGTCGATAGGCCTGGGTGTGGGAGTAACGTTTTAATTGGGGAACTTTTTGTGATTAATGCTGGGGTGTAAAAAAATGAAAAAGCTGTTATTGATATTGGTTTGTTTGATTTTTTGCGGGCTAAATTATTGTGTCGCGCAGGCTCCCAGTCATGGAGACCTGGTCATTACGACAGATGAACCCTGTACTTTTAAAATTGATAATAAGAACTATCCTGCGCTTAAAAAAGGGGAGAAGCGAACCATTTCTCTTGATAACGGATCTTATGTACTGTTGGCCAGAAGTGCGATAACACAGATTGAACGCAGGATTTCTTTTAAGATATACGGCGATACCAAACGGATCCGGCTTGAGCACAAGTTTTTTTTAGCAGCAGTAGCGCATCCAACTCCACCACCGAGAACTGCAAGATCAGATCCCGGGTCACCTGTGAAAGAGTCTCGTGATACGTCGAATATTTCAACACATGCTCCACCGGCTGTTGTCGCAGTCAACACTTCTCCTAAAGAACCGCCTGTCAAGGTGCTTTCCAGGGAAGAAGTCATCGTCAGGGAACTTGTTTCAAATATGAAATCAATAAGTTCCGGTTTTTTTGCCATGGGTAGTGACCTGGGAAGCAATGACGAGGGTCCCGAACATCAGGTTTCGATATCGCCATTTGAAGTGGGTAAATATGAGGTGACGCAAAAACAGTGGGAAACGATCATGGGAAGTAATCCCAGTATAAACCAGGGCTGTAGCGATTGTCCTGTAGAAAATATCAGTTATAAGGATGTTGAGGCTTTCATTTCAAAAATAAACAAGGTTGGCTCGAAGCAGTTCCGACTTCCCACGGAAGCAGAGTGGGAATATATCGCTGATAAGGGTTCTGGCTCAAAGAACTTGAAAGGGACATCATGGTATAGTGTCAACTCCGATAAAAAGACCCATCCGGTGGGAACAAAGTCGCCAAATACGCTGGGTATCTATGATATTTCCGGGAATGTGGCAGAATGGTGCGGTGACTGGTATTTATTTAATTATTATAAGAGCAAATCAATTGAAAATCCTTCGGGACCATCCTCAGGACAAAATAAAGTGGTGAGGGGCGGAT
>JBDTEB010000380.1:0-3296 GCA_039922795.1 Chitinophagaceae bacterium | reverse complement strand
CTCGACAAATGAATTTTACCGGTTCCTTCTCTAAGATCGGGTCTGCCGCAATCGCCGATAAAAAGTGTGTCGCCAGTAAAAACCGCTTTTGGGTTTCCTTCATGGGCCAACAAAATACAAATACTGTCGGGAGAATGTCCGGGAGTATTTATGGCGAATAATTTTATTTTACCCAATTCAATTACTTGCCCATCATCAAATGTTTCGTGTGGGTATATGGCGCAAACATCTTTACTTACAAAAATTGTTGCCCCGGTAGTCTGATGAAATTCCAAATGGCTGCTCACAAAATCTGCATGGGGATGGGTTTCAATGATGCCTGTAATTTGGGCGTCCATTCCTTTTGCATAATCAAGATAGGGTTGCGTATTGCGCGCAGGGTCTATCAAAATCAACTTCTTTTCACATTCGCTAAATATCGCGTAGCTGTACTGCGAAAGGTTTTTGTCTTCAAACTGCTTTATCTGCATGCATTAAATTTAGATCTCAAAATTTAAACAATCAATAGATCATTTCACTGACTGTTGTTACAGGCCAGAAGGCGGTCAGTGTGGTAAGCGGTCTCTGAAATACCCGTATACCCATGTACCGGCAATGGCGCTGGCCAATACAACAGAAACAACCAGGGCGCCAGTACCGATCTGGGCAAATAGTGGTCCCGGACAAGCACCCGTCATAGCCCATCCCAGTCCAAAGATGACGCCTCCGATAACCTGGCCTTTATGAAATTTCTTAGGTTGCAATTCGATTTTTTCTCCGTGTATGGTTTTGAGGTTGAACTTCTTGATTATCCAGACTGAAATCATGCCCACGATAACAGCGGTGCCTATTACTCCATACATGTGAAAACTCTGCAGGCGAAACATTTCCTGGATCCTGAACCAGGAGATTACTTCTGCTTTTACGAATACAATTCCGAACACAATACCGACAGCAAGGAATTTTAGATTGTGCCACCTGGGTTCCTTCGGGGTGGCATCGTCAACATTGATGTCATCCGAAATATCTACCTCATAATCAGTCATGTTCATATCGTTGTTGTTTATATTTAGCGGTGGATAAGTCGCACTTTTTTCCGCGAGAAATCATTTTCGGTTTAGCTCAGAGTTGAAGGATAAGTGGCAATATAACATTTGCCATAAGGAACCCCCCTGCCATAAAACTGATGGTGGCGATCAGCGAGGGAACTTGTAAATTACTCAATCCCATAATGGAATGTCCACTGGTACAGCCGCCTGCATACCTGGTTCCAAAGCCGACCAAAAAACCGCCCCCTACCAGAAGAATAAAACCTCTCAGGGTGAACAGACTGTGCCAGCTGAATATTTCAGCAGGCAACATGGAAGTCGTATCAGATATGCCATGCTTCCTGAGTTGGTCTAGCAAGCCGGGATCTACTTTGATGGCGTGTGGATCGGATAAAAAATGGGTTGCAATATATCCACCGATTAATATCCCGGCCACAAAAAACAAATTCCACATCTGCTTTTTCCAATCATATGTAAAGAATGTAATATTTCCGGGGAAACAGGCTGCACATATGTGGCGAAGATTTGATGATATGCCGAACTGTTTATTTCCCAATAGCAATAGAGCAGGTACAATCAGGCCGATAATTGCTCCTGCGACATACCATGTCCATGGCTGTTTTATACTGTCAATCATGTTGTGTTATTTCTTGTTGATTTTATAATGAGGGATATATGTTGCATTTAATCAGCTTAGTAATTCTTTGATGATAATACAGATGCCCATCAGCATGACAAAATAGCCAAAGCCTTTTTTCAATTTTTCCCCCTGTATTCTCTTGCTCAGCAAGTCACCCGCTAGTACACCTGCTATGGCAATGGCCGAGACTTGTATCAAAAAGGTCCAGTCTGTTTCAAAATGTCCGGCGTCACCAATAAAACCAGCCGTTGAGTTTAAAGCGATAATGAGTAGTGACGTCCCTACGGCCGTTTTCATCGGTATCTTTAACAGCAGTACCAGCACGGGTATTAATAAAAAACCTCCACCGGCGCCCAGGAATCCGGTAACTAAACCAATGCCAATGCCATAGAGCAGCAGCAGACCAGGACTTCTGGAGGAAGGAGATGTTTCCTGCAATACTACAGGTGACCTGATCATAGAGAACGCGGCAACCAACATCAGCAACGCAAAAGAGATCATGGTAATGCTACTGAAAAGAAAGGTAAACGAGCCCAATTCTACTATTTCAGGAATTTCGGCGATAACCATCTTTCGTATCAGGAAAGAAGTAAGGACGGAAGACATGCCAAACAGTAGGGCGGTTCTTACGTCCACGAGGCCTTTGCGATAGCTATTCACCGAACCTGCCAGGCTGGTGGTCCCGACTACGAAGAGGGAATAGGAGGTAGCCAGTATGGGAGAAATTCCAAACAGATAAACAAGTACCGGAACCGTAAGTATGGATCCTCCTCCTCCGATCAAACCCAGTGAAACGCCGATAAATAATGCTGCGATATATCCCATAGCTGCCTCCGTTGACTGGCAAATTTCAATTTTTCAAACGGCAATTACGGTGATAATAGTGACAATAGGTGTAGTGCATTTTTTATCAAGCTATAGAAGTGCCTTTAATAGTTTTACGATTGGTATTGTTGGTCTCGTTTTATCTGTTTCAATGGGCTGCATCTTTAAGAAGCTAATGACCTTTAACCAATCGTTATAGGTAGGGGCTATTTTAAGAAACAGCAATTTATGGCCGATTGTTGAAGGCTGTTTACCTGGAAGGGCTATCCAACAACGGAGTAAAACCCTTGTCCACAGTGACTTTCAGACTATCTTCAAAAAATCTTTTCATAACTGTTTGTTTGTATTGCACATCCCCTTACCTTTGCACTCCGCAAGTGAAAAAAGGGAATAGAAAATCACAAGGATTTTCTGAAAATTTTTCTCGAAAGTTTTTGGTTCAAAAGGTTAGAAACTATACATTTGCACTCCGGTTTTGAAAAGGAATAAAACACTGATCATACGGAAAAGTTCTTTGAAAGTTAGGAAACAGCAGCGAGAGGGTTTATTTGTTAGTTAGGAGACTAGCTAATTGGATAGATTTTTTTTGCGAGGTAAGTAAACGCGAATTTGATTTTATGGATGAAGGACTTTTAGTTTTTCTTTTGAGGAAAAATTGAAGTCAGCATCAAACTTTTTTACAATGGAGAGTTTGATCCTGGCTCAGGATGAACGCTAGCGGCAGGCTTAATACATGCAAGTCGAGGGGCAGCACAGGTAGCAATACTGGGTGGCGACCGGCAAACGGGTGCGGAACACGTACA
>JBDTEB010000379.1:0-7037 GCA_039922795.1 Chitinophagaceae bacterium | reverse complement strand
TACGCAGGGAATCGCCAACCGGCTTTCTCTTAAAGAGAATTTGCTAATGATTTGCGGGCACTACAAGGGAATCGATGACCGGATACGCAAACAGTTTGTGACCATGGAGATCTCTATTGGAGATTATGTGCTTAGTGGCGGGGAACTGGCAGCGGCCATACTTGCAGACTCGATTGGGCGGCTGCTGCCAGGTGTTTTAAACAACGAAACCTCAGCCTTAACGGATTCGTTCCAGGACAATCTCCTTGCTCCCCCTGTGTACACCAGGCCCGCCGATTTTCGCGGGATGAAAGTGCCTGACATATTGCTTGGCGGCGACCAGAAAAAGATTGACGAATGGCGTTACGAGGAATCGGTTAGAAGAACGGAGGAGAGGCGTCCGGACTTGCTTGAAGAATAAACGGAAAATAAATTTTTGCGGGCATTCTTCGTCGCTGCAAGACAATGGCCAAAATTTAAAATATCACCTCAACCATCTCTGCAGTAAACAGCAAACTTACATTAAGTACCAGCCTGACTTTATCCCAGGCGGCGGTTCCCGGTTCCAGTTCCGGGCGATCATCCTCAACGAGCGGAATAGGTCGGCCATTTATTTTAACATTTTCTGGTTTTCTCGATATTGCAGGAACCTTCAATAGAATTTCCCTGCAGGTTGGCTTGCCTTCAAAACTGCCCTGGTTGGATGACACGGTTATCCTGGTTTTATTTTGACTCGGAAAAGCGGCGAAATAAATCAGTTCATAGTCACCTTTTTCCAGCGAGCTTCGGCTCCTGCCATTGTCATCAAACAAGGTATAGTCACTGTTCTCCAAAGTTGGATAATAGGTCACCTGGAGCTTGTGCCCGGAATAATCCATGGTACTTTTCAACGAAGAATGCTGGGTCGGAATGAACGAACCCGCTTTCACATACAGCGGAATCTGGTCTATGGAAACTTTTTCGTTTATACGCTGACCACCCTTGACTTTTGCGTTGCCGTTCATTTTGTACCAGACGCCTTTGGGTAGGTAAATGCTGCGATGGATTGCTCCGCTTTCGAGCACCGGGGCAACAAGGATGTGCTCACCCCACATGTACTGGTCATTCGCCTCAAAAAGTTCCTGGTCTGAACTGTCGTTATAAAACATAGGTCTCGTCAATGGTGCGCCTTCCCTGGTCTGGCGATATGACAAGGTATAATTGTAAGGCAAGAGCTGGTACCGCAGTTTGATATAGTTTCTTACAATCGATTTGAAAGGATCGGGAAAGAATACCGGCTCGCTCTCAATATGGGCTTCGGGATCACCCAGTTCTTCCAATGCCGTTCCGTGAGGACGGAAAACCGGTGTGAATGCGGCGAATTGCAGCCACCGGGTATATAATTCGGGATCTTTGGTACCCCCTGCAAAACCACCTGCGTCGGCATGAATATATGGTATACCGCTAATGCTCATACCCAGCATAACCGGCAGTTGAGCCCGAAGTCCGCTCCAGCTTCTTTGCACATCACCACTCCAGGGAAATACGCTGAAACGCTGGCTGCCGGCGAAACCTGCGCGGTTGAGATTAAATAAACGCGTATCCGGATAATCCTGGCGATATTTTTCAGAGAGCATCCTGTTCCAGTAATGGCCGAATATATTGTGTACTTCTGCTGCAGCAAATAAACGCTCATGCCCCAGATCACTCATATCATGATACACATCATCGGGATGGGTCTCGGGTTCACCGAGATCGCCCCACCAGCCACTGACCCCCATTTCGATCAATGTTTTGTATTTGCTCCAGAACCAGTCCTGTGCGTCTTTTCTAAAAATGTCAATCAGCCCGCTGAACCCGAAATAGAAATCTGTGAGTGTGTACGGCTTGCGCTCGGAATCGAGCGAGTGGAATTCTTTTGATTCGGCATAGTTCTTCGTTCCCATCACGAAATAGGGTTCGGCGATGAGAACGGTATTGATGCCTTTATCTTTCATCCTGCGCATCATTCCCGGTGCATCAGGCCACTTTTCAGTATTTACGAACTCCAAATTTCCCATGGTATTCCGGATGCTGTCACCAAACCAGAAAAGGTCCAGAATTGCCGCATCGATCGGAAAATCCTCTTCCTGCATCTTTTCTATGATACCTGAAAGTTGTTCTTCACTGCGATATCCGAAACGGCTCATCAGGTTACCAAGTACCCATCGGGCAGGCAGGGGCTGACGACCTACCAATGCCGTGTACCTGCGAAGGATCTCTTCAGTATTTCTTCCGTGGATAATATAATAGGTTAGTTCACCGCTAGTGAAACCCGCTTCGAGAATGGACGCATCTTTTTTGCCGGCATCGATATAGCCCCTGGAAGGATTGTCGAAGAAAATACCATAACCCCTTGAGCTTATGATGAAAGGAATAGAAAAATTGAGATTTTCGGCACCTTCGCTGTAGGAAAAAGCAGGTGCGTTATAAAGGCTGAACCCCTGCCCGCGACGATTCATCGGCAAACCCCGTTCGCCACCTCCAAAGATCCTTTCGGTTTCGTCAAGCTGAAACCTGAAACCACGGAACTCGTTGATCGTGAAATATTCAGCGGTTAACTCGAACGAAGAATTGTGGAAATGATAGTTGTATTTCCCATATTTCAACACGATATCCGCGATATCATCGAATTCGATTTTCTGATTCTTTTTCCTGATCCTTACCCTTTCGGTCTGGTAAGGCTTGCCGATGACAGCATCTGAAAGCTGTTCATTGTTGCTGTAACCAACAGGTGTAAAGGTTGTCTTGATGATATCGTTTCCGAACAATTCAAAACACCAGCGTCCTTCATCTGTCTGATGTAGAACCTTTCCTGTATAAACGGAAAATCCTGAAGCAGTCTGGCTTTCAGCTGTAGATGCAATAGAGAGCAGGGGTACGAATAAGAACATGAGGGATTACTTACTTTGTCTGGATTTAGACAATCTCACAGAGGACAAGAATCAGACCTGGGTTAATGTGAATATATAATCTGATGTAAATCAGAGAGTAAAGTAAATATTACCGATATAAGTCATTCCCAGAATGGTAACTTTCGTCCAAAATAAGTAAAAAATAAAGGCAAACTCTTAAAAGGGCATAAAAAAACCCGGTTTTTTTGGAACCGGGTGAAAAAAATTTTCAACTATTCATTTGGCCAAACCTATCCCTGGTTGAAGATTGATTCAGAGATTGGTGTATTTATTTCGACTTTGGTCACTGTGCTCACCAAAGTGATTTGTGGTAATTCAAGTTCCATTTTGTAAGGTACCATGTAACCGAAATCGGTTTTGCGGTAGTCGCTGTAGTAGGTATTTGTTTCAAACTTCGCGCCTTCCACTTCGCCGGTAACGGCTCTTTTTAAGATCATATATTTCTGCGTGTCAATATTGTAGATGTACACGGCATTATCTGGAGTAGTCACCTTTAACTTAAAAGTACTTACTCCTTTCACATCTTCTTTTCCAACCAGTTCAACTTTATTTCCTTTTTCAACATAATTGTACAGCGGACCGCCGATAAAGATCTGATCTTTAACAGACTTGTACTGTTCATCGGGCAACACCGTAGCGGCGGCGGCCCCGGTCATAGGATTGATCATCCAACCCGATTTGTCGGTCACTACCTGGATTATCTTTTGACCACCGAACTCCATTTCGTTTCTAAAACCTTTTCCGTTCACTATGCTGGTTATGCTGGGAGCGGTGTTTCCCATGATCTCGAAATTACTTTCCATGCGCAGAGATTTTATTTCTGCGATTTTTGCCTTACCGCCTACTGCTTCAAGGTGTTTATTTACGATCTCGTCTGCAGTTTGTGCCTGCACCGAACTGATAGAAATTATAGCTGCAAAAGCAAGCAATCCCAATTTTAAAGTTTTCATTCTTTTTTTATTAGTTTATGTTTTTTTAAATGATAGACGAGCACATCGAATAACGTACCAGAAAATCATCCGGTGCAATAATAGCAGAGTTTATTGTGTCACATTCCTAAAACCTCCCGTAATCTGCCATAACCTGTCCTGCTAAGCGGTATCTGCGCTGAAGATTTGAGAATGGCGACATAATTATCCTTTGATACCAGTTCTATCCTGGTGATCTGATGGATGTTCAGGATATATGATCTATGCACCCGCACAAATTGCTGTTCAGGTAACACCTTCTCGAAATACTGCATGGTTTTATTTTTCAGGTGAGATGAACCATCGAGAGGATGAATCTTTACAAAATCATCTGCGGCTTCCAGAAATGCAATATCCTGCACCGGGATGATCCTGATCTTTCCTCCTGTTTTTACCACTACCCGCTGTCGTTGCGAGGGAGATTCAGCAGCATTTTCAATAAGGGCAACGGCTGCCGGCGAGATTGAAGTGTTGGACTGCATTGACTTCCATTTGTGTATTGCCTTGTTAAACCGCTCTTTGCTGAATGGTTTTAACAGGTAGTCGACGGCGCTGGTTTCGAATGCACGCATGGCATACTCGTCGTAAGCTGTTGTGAAGATTACGGCTGGCGGCTCTTCGATGAGTTCCAGCATTTCAAAACCGTTTATTTTAGGCATCTGGATGTCGAGAAAGATAATTTCAGGCTGGTGCTCATTTATCGCCTTTATCCCTTCGAAGCCATCACGGCATTCCTGCATGATTCGGAATTCAGGATATTCGGCCAGATATTCTTTTACCACTGACCGTGCCAGCGGCTCATCATCTATCAACAATGTTTTTATCATGCCTGTGGTATTTTAATTATGGTGGTAAATTCTTCATTCAATGCTGAAACCATTAGCAGGTCAGTTCTTCCAAACAGAAGTTGCAATCTTCTCTGCACCGACTTCAAACCAAAACCTGTACCGCGCACGCTTGACGAAGTCTCGGGATCGAAAGGATTTACAACGGAAAGAACCAGGTAGTTATCTTCTGCCACCGCAGTCATCCGAATAGTGATGTCACCTGTTGTATCGTAAAGTCCGAATTTTATGGCATTCTCTACAATAGGCTGCAGCAACATGGTGGGTAGCCGCATTTCTACACACTTTTCATCACGTTCGACAAGTGTAGTCAACCGTTGGCCAAAACGCACTTTTTCAATGGAAAGATAAAGTTCCAGATATTCCATTTCATCTCGGAGCACTACCCATTGCTGTTCATCTTTTCTCAGCGTGCTTCTTAGAAATTCAGATAATTGCTGAATCATTTTCCTGGCAAGCTCGGGTGAAGAAAAAACCAGTGCACTGATCGAATTCAAACTGTTAAACAGAAAATGTGGCTGCAACTGTTGCCGGATCTTCGATAATTCTGCTTCTTTCGATAATTTCTCGGTTTCTGTTTTTCTTTTATCCTGGTCTTTCTGTTCTTCCAGTATGTACCAGACGACACTGATCATGCCCATTGTAGCGATCAGCAAGAGGGCTTCGGCAAATCTTATCGGGAAAGAGAGAACCAGGTATTTTCTGTATAAAGAATCGCCGATCAAACCGGAAAGTATCCACCTTTCCATCGCTACGCAGATGATGGTAATGGTAAGGCTCAGTGCGACAAGGTATCCGTAAGAACTTTTTTGCGGCAGATAATACCTGAAATTATTACTGATCAGCAGGCAACCTGCGGAGATTAAAATATTTGATACAAGACTGTCAATTATTGCCTGTTGCGGGGGGAACGCCAGCCTGTATAATACTCCGGCATGTAATATCGTCCAAAGCAGCCACCAGGTCATAAAAAATAACCTGAATTTATTAATGGAAAATGGAGTTTTCTGCAGGGCCATTAAATTAACTGCAACAGTTTATGCGTCTCGATACACTGAATATTTTTTGCGCGCTGATGGGTTAACTGCGTATAGGCATCCGCGTCATCTGTCTCGTAAATGCTCGAATATAATTCAGCTCCGTCTATAAATTCATTGAGCAGGTAAAGCTCGGCCACATTTACAAATTTCCACTGAACGATTTGTTGTTTCATATTAAGGAAACCTTGTTCTTCATTAATACCAAACTGCTGCGCTTTTGAAAATGCGGTTTTCTCGTCCTCCGCTTCAATGATCCGCAGTTGTTCATCGAATTGCGCAGTATGTGTTCCTTCACCACAAATAATCCTGAAAATGACTTTGACCAGATACCATTTCATTGTATTATAATTATTTGATGAGCGATTGATTTTGGTGTTGGAGATACCTAGTAATTTCTTATTTCGATCCCTCCGAAAATTGAAGTGCCTTTGAGGATGAGTATTTTATTGGGATCGTAAACGGCAGCGTAATTCTTACGCTTGTCTTCTATTCCGCCAAAAATAGCCACCATTTCAGAGCGAATTTCCCAGTGTGCAGGTACAATCAATTTACTTCCGCCCATTATTTGAACAAAGTCAATCACTATTGGCCCTTGTATGTCAGCCTGGCCAAGGTCTAGCTCATTTCCTCCGAAAATGGCTACAAGGTCACCGCCTTTAAAATCTTTGCTGACGATGACTTTGCTGACACCTCCAAAGATGGCCACGGAATCGACATAATTTTCGCTTTTAAAATCTCTTTCGCCTGGATTGAAAGGGCCGCTATTGTCGGAAACGTTTCTGTCAAAGATTCCGGCTCCCGGATTCCAGTTTTTGCTGCCTTCTCCCTGATTGTTAATTTTCTTCGAGCGGAAAAGCATCACTAATCCGAAAGCTATAAAAGCAATGGGAAGGGTAAATCTCCTGAGATCAAGTTCAGGCTGGATGAAGTCCGCAAGAAAAATAGAGCCTATCAGTATCAGGATAATCCATGTGGGTCCCTTAAAGCCATGTCTAAGTCCGAGAAAAATCCCTAGTCCGATGAGGAAAACCGGCCAGGTAAAAAACCAATAGGGAAAAAATATGCCGATCTGTTTAAGCAGGAGAACGGCACCGATACCTGTAAGGAAGAGTCCGGCCCACATCCTTCCGTTCCTGCGTTTATTATTGATCTCTTGCATTGCCTTTATTTTGATCAAAACTAAAGGCTGACTTCATTCAGGCCAAACACTAAAAGGCGATAAACGGGAACGGCTCGGTAAATGGCGCTATCAGGCGGTAAGTGTTTTACAGG
>JBDTEB010000378.1:0-8502 GCA_039922795.1 Chitinophagaceae bacterium | reverse complement strand
TTTTTAGGAGGACGGCAACCATTGTGTGGCAGGGGGGTAACATCCTTTATTTGCGTGATCTCGATACCGGAGTTGCTGAGGGCGCGGATAGCACTTTCTCTTCCTGAACCAGGACCTTTAACGAATACATCAACTCTTTTCAGACCTGCGTCGTGAGCAACTTTAGCCGCATCGGAAGATGCCATCTGCGCTGCGTACGGGGTGTTTTTCTTTGAACCTTTAAAACCCATCTTTCCAGCGCTGCTCCAGGAAATAACCTGGCCCTGCTTGTTGGTAAGACTGATAATGATATTGTTGAAACTAGCAGTGATGTGTGCATCCCCGTAGCTTTCGACTTTTACCACTCTTTTTTTGGACGAAGTTTTTACATTCGATGCCTGTACTTTTGCCATAATAAATGTTCTAGGTAATCTTTTACAATTTTTTAATCACGGTTAACCCGTGGAAGCCTCCCCGCAAAGCGGATCCGGCCCTTTTATGAATAAACACAAATTGCAGATACCGGAAAAGGCTCGTTTGACCGCGCCAAAACCGTATATCTGCAATAAGATATATTTTACTTCTTAGGTGCCTTCTTCTTTCCTGCAACTGTCTTACGCTTACCCTTACGCGTACGACTGTTTGTTCTTGTGCGCTGACCACGAACCGGTAAACCACGACGGTGACGCAAACCCCTGTAACAGGCAATATCTAGCAAACGTTTGATGCTCATTTGAACTTCAGAACGAAGCTGGCCTTCCACTTTAAGTTCGTTGGTGATCAGGGACCGGATGGCATTAAGTTCCTCATCATCCCACTGGTTCACTTTTTTGTTAACGTCAATTCCTGCAGTGCCAAGAATGTAGCGGGCTGTAGAAAGACCTATACCAAATATGTAGGTTAAGCCAATTTCTCCACGTTTGTTTTTTGGCAGATCAACACCGGCAATACGAGCCATACTTATTATTTAATTTTTATAAATCCAGAAGCGAACCATAAGGTTCTCCTGCAGCTAACCTATCCCTGACGTTGTTTAAAACGGGGATTCTTTTTGTTTATAATATATAACTTCCCTTTTCTCCTCACGATCTTGCAATCCACACTACGTTTTTTAATTGACGCTCGAACTTTCATGATAATTTATTTTCTAATCTTGATAAAAAGGGCTTTTATTTATACCTGAAAATGATCCGTCCCCTCGTAAGATCATAAGGACTCATCTCCACTCCCACCTTATCGCCAGGCAAAATCCTGATATAGTGCATTCTCATTTTTCCAGAGATAGTAGCCAGAATTTCGTGACCATTTTCCAGTTTTACTCTGAACATTGCATTTGACAGGGCTTCCAGAATTGTACCATCTTGTTTAATAAGTGCTTGTTTAGCCATAAGTTTTTGGGAGCGCGAAGATAGGAACATCGGCGTTAAATAAGAAAAAAATGCCGATATTTTTCACGGAGCAGGAGAAATAAAGACGAAATAGTCGAATTGCAGCCTGTTTACAGGCCCAATTAACGGGAAAGATCCACTTTTGTCATCGCATGATAATGATTCTGAAGCTGGTGAACACTGATAGGCTGTGACATATGACGCCGGTCCTCACGATACCACATTTCAAAGGAAGAAAAATCGTCGGGTGCCGGCAATACGATCCGGAATGGGCCTTTTAGATATTTTACCGAACCATCTTCCAGAACCTGTGATTCGAAATGGAATTTTTTTAGCTGGGCATCAGACAGGGGAATGGCTTCAAGCACTTCAGGTTTAAACCAAAAATCCTGCACGTCCGTTTCGAGGCAAACTTCTTTATCTTCAAAATTGAGGTCTTTTACGATCCCTTCCCATTTTTCGCCTTCATAGTCTGCCAACAGCAGATCGCCGATTTTCAGTTCCTGCATTTTAATCATATCCAACCGTTTTTTGTGGGTCGAATTTACGAAAGGAATAGTGAAACCTCCAAAAAATAGAGATCTCTCCTGCCCTGATTTTCAGTTCTTTTACATAATAAATTAAAATGCGAAACGTTGAAAAGGATCGGACTGATATCGGATACACATGGATTTCTGGATGAAAAAATCTTCGGGCATTTAGAATCGTGTGATGAGATATGGCATGCGGGTGACCTTGGGGCGGGGGATATCTTAGATAAACTGGCAGCCTTCAGACCTGTAAAGGCAGTTTTTGGAAATATAGACGACCAGCCCACAAGACTTCTTTTGCCGGAAACACTGCTTTGGAACTGCGAGGACGTAAAAGTAATGATGACCCATATTGGCGGTTACCCAGGCAGATATGCTGCGGGGATCCGAAAAGAGCTCCTGGAGAAAAAGCCTGCATTGTTTATTTGCGGACATTCTCATATACTTAAAATCATCTATGATCCTGCCCTGCAATGTCTTCATATGAATCCTGGTGCCGCAGGCAAACAGGGTTGGCACAGGATGCGTACGATCGTAAGATTTTCTATTGAAGGAAAGGATATAAAAGATTGCCAGGTAATCGAGCTTGGAGCCAGGTAAATTAATTCAGTGTACCACCTGGAATGCTGACCGATGAGGTTGCCCCGGGAATCAAGGGACGGCCCACATCCTTCCTTCCCGGCCATGGTACGACAGACATAATAATAAGAAAGCCGAAAAGGAAAAACCAGAAAGATCGTTTAAATTTTGAAGTGTCGGAGATCGGCTTTTTCGTCACGACACGGCCTATAGTGATCAGCACCACCCCAATCAGCATTCCGGTAAGATGTTCAACGGCCCAGAACCTGGCCGCGCTGTTTTTCATCACCGCACCCATGCCGAGGTTTTTGATAGACTGGAAACCATAAGAACTGGTAAACCAGAGAATAATACCAATCAGAAGCTCCGTATGCGCACTGATCATCAGGAATAAACCAACCTGCCTATCCGATTTGCCAAATATCTTTCTTGATTTCCATCCCCTGTAGGCCCTAAAGATGGCGGCCACAAGAAGAAAAAGCAGGATCCATCTTAGCAAATTGTGCAGGAACAGTAAAGTTACCATAGCGGATAGTTTAGTATTAGGTCTGGAAAGTTCAAATCTACGCCCTCTCGCCTATTTAACCATTCAAAAAGCCAATTTAAATCGACCAGGCATCAAACCAAATTACCTATTGCCATTTTCGGCTTAGTTTTGCGCCATGAAGAAATGGATTCAGGGTATGTTTCTGTCTTTGATGATAACAGGTGCCGGTTGCCATGGAGGTGAAGAATCCGTCTCGACGAACGATCCTAAGATCCTTGAAAAGCAGCCATTTCTCACATTAACAGACAGCATCGATCGCTTCCCAAAAGAAGAAAATCTTTTCCTGCGGCGTGGTCTTTTGCTGTCGCAAAATAACGCCCATTCCCTGGCCACCGCAGATTACAAAAAGGCCTGGAAGCTGGCACCTGATGAAAATAATGCGCTTCTTCTCGCTTCCAGTTTGTTCATTGAGGGAAAACAGGATGAAGTGGTTAAATTTCTGAATGACCTTGTGATAAGGTATCCTGCAAACCAGGAATTCCGCAGACGGCTAAGCGAAGCTTATGTGCAACAAGGCAAAACAAAGGAGGCTTTAGAGCAATACAACAACATACTTAAAAACGATTCATTGAATTTCCAGGCATGGTATGAAAAAGCGGCCATTTCGGCTGATAACAAAGATACAGCCACTGCCATCAGTTGTCTTGAAAAGGCCTATTCCCTTCAACCGCTCCAGCTTTACGGACTAGCCCTGGCTAACCTTTATGCGGAAACGAAAAATAGTAAAACACTTGCCTTTTGCGATGAACTGATCGCCCGGGATTCTGCAGCAGAATCGGGGGACGCTTTCTTCATCCGCGGGATTTATTTCTCAAACCTGAACGAACCGAAAAAAGCACTGGAACAGTTTGAAGCCTGCATCAGGAGGGACTGGAAATTTACTGACGCATATATAGAGAAAGGAATTATTCTTTTCGAAGAAAAAAATATTGATGAGGCCCTGAACACTTTCATGCTGGCATCAAAAGTGTCCAATACAAATCCTGACGCTTACTACTGGCAGGGCCGGTGTTTTGAAAGCATTGGTAAACTGGAAGCGGCCGGCGACGCCTATAAACGCGCGGTTATGCTTGACCGTGAATTCACGGAAGCTCGAAAAGCGCTTGAAAGACTACATAAGAGCAAAAATTAAATTACATTTCTGCACTAAACGAATTTTATTCATGGCAATAGTGGCACCCTCTCTACTCGCTTCCGATTTCCTGCATATCAAGGATACCGCAGACATGCTAAATGAAAGTGAGGCAGACTGGTTTCACCTTGATGTGATGGATGGACGATTTGTGCCAAATATCAGCTTTGGAATGCCGGTGATCGCGCAGATCCGTACGGCCACTAAAAAGATTTGTGATGTGCATCTGATGATCGAAGAACCAGAACGTTACGCCGAAGCTTTTCAAAAAGCCGGAGCCGACATACTTACCGTTCACTACGAAGCATGTACTCACCTGCACAGGAACATCCAGCAGATCCGTGACCTGGGAATGGTGCCTGGAGTGGCTTTAAACCCGCACACGCCCGTGCAGATGTTGCAGGATGTGTTGAAAGATATCGGTGTTGTACTGATCATGAGTGTCAACCCCGGATTTGGAGGACAGAAATTTATTCCGCATACACTGCAAAAAATCAGGATGCTGCGCGAGAAAATTGACCAACAGAATCTGGATGTGAAAATCGAAGTTGACGGAGGCATTACTTTGGAAAATGCCCAATCGATCATCGATGCAGGGGCCCACGTACTGGTAGCGGGTAGTACTGTATTCGGTTCCGCCGATCCAAAAGAAACCATCAGTCGGCTAAAGAGACCGGGCTGATTCTTTCTGTTCCCTTCGATTTCTTATATCTTCGGAACTGATTTAAAGCCTGGTAATGTTTTTTTATAGATCAGTTCCATTCATCTTTTGTTTATTTTCCTGTTTCTGCGCGAAAGCTCAGCGAAAGACCGCGACAGTCTCAGGAAGGATTGTGAACGAAAATGAATTGTCACTCTCACATGTTTCCATCACTATCCTCGGTCGGGTAAGTGGCACACTAAGTTCGGACTCCGGTACTTTTTCTATACTTGTGCCTGCGGAAAGGGCGTTTGCTCTGGTGATCTCCTGCACCGGTTACAAAACTGAGCAAAAGAACTTTCTGCTTAACAGCCAGGAACAGGAAAACATTGTAATCAGGATGGAAAAATTGGCAGCTCAGCTTCAAACCGTTGTGGTGACCGACAACCGTCAACCCAGCGAAGCAGGACTCATCGCGATCAATCCTAAAAATGCAATAAATATCCCCGCTCCTATCGGCGGCATTGAAAGCCTCATCAAGATTTTTGTTGGGTCAAACAATGAGCTCACTTCACAATATTCGGTACGTGGAGGAAATTATGACGAGAACCTTATTTATGTAAATGATTTTGAAGTATTCAGGCCATATCTCGTTCGCAGCGGCCAGCAGGAAGGGCTAAGTTTTATCAATCCGGAAATGACCAGGTCGGTCAACTTTTACAATGGCGGTTTCCAGGCGAAGTACGGGGACAAAATGTCATCGGTGCTGGATATACAGTACCGCAAGCCCTCGGCGTTTGGAGGATCGGCTTACATTGGGCTCCTTGAACAGGGATTGCAGCTCGAAGGTGTTAGCAGGAATAAGAAGTTTACCTGGCTGGTCGGGACCAGAAACCGCAGCAACCGAAATTTGCTTAGCAGCCAGGAGACTAGGGGCAACTACGTCCCCAGTTCAGGTGATGTACAGGGTTTGCTGACGTACCAGGTCAGTAACAAAGTGAGTGCGGAGCTTTTTGGGAATTATTCCAGATCCGGATTTACTCTTGTACCGACCTTCAGTCAGCAGACCTCGTCTGTTTTTTCCCCTTTTCTGAGCGCGAACCTGGGATTGGATATTTATTTTGACGGGAAGGAGAAAGATGCTTATAAAACCAAAATGCTTGGCCTCTCGGTTTCACAGCAGATAAACAAAAAACTTCGCCTGAAATGGATGGTCTCGAAATTTGAAAATGATGAAACAGAAAACGTCGACATCACTGGGGCCTATCTTTTCGGAGAAAGGGATTTTGATAAAACACAGGCTTCATTCGGATTGATCGTCAATCCTCTTGGCGCCGGCTTGTTTCAAAATTTTTCAAGGAACAAACTGAACATACAGGTTTATAATGCAACACACAAAGGTTATTTCCAATCTGGAAATCATTTCCTGCAATGGGGCGTGTCAGTCGAACAACAAAAGGCAAAGGATAAATTGAATGAATGGCAATATCAGGACTCGGCAGGCTATTCTCTTCCCTATAGCGTGTCAAACCTGGCTGTTTTTAACGTGACAAAATCAAACACAAATCTCGATATCACGCGGTTTACGGGTTTCATTCAGGACAATATTGTTTTTAAAGACAGTGCTGGATTTACTTTGCAGGCAGGCCTCCGGTATAATTACAACTCGCTTAATAAGGAATTACTGCTTTCTCCCAGGGTGGGCTTTTCCTGGAAATCACCATCATGGAAAAAAGATTTTGTACTGAAGGGCTCTGCGGGGGTTTACGACCAGCCTCCTTTTTATCGTGAATTCCGCAGATATGACGGTACTGTAAACCTGGCGCTTCTGGCTCAAAAAAGCTGGCAGGTGACCGGAGGGATAGACTATAATTTTTACAGGGCAAATCGACCTTTCCGATTTACTGCTGAAGCTTACTACAAAGGAATGAAAGATGTAGTGCCGTACGATATTGACAACGTAAGGCTTCGGTATTTCGGGGAAAATAGTGCGAAGGCCTATGCCACCGGCCTTGACATGAGGTTGTTCGGAGAGATCGTCAAAGACGCAGAAAGCTGGGTGAGCCTGGGTTTCATGCGATCCAAAGAAAACATCGCCGGCGATCAGTATTATAATTATAAACTTGACTCACTGCTAAAACCGGTAGACAGCGTGTTAACTCAGGGCGGCTGGTACCGCCGCCCGACTGACAGACTAATTACTTTTGGATTATTTTTCCAGGATTACCTGTCGACAAACAAAAATTTTAAAATGTACCTGAATACCCTGTACGGAAGCAATCTTCCATATAATCTTCCGGGAAGTGTAAAATACCGCAACGGATTATTTATCGATCCATATATCCGCATCGATATTGGTTTCAGCGCATTGTTATTAGACAGCGACAAATCGCGCAGAAGAAGTCATAGTCCATTTAGAAATTTTGAAAACATCTGGGCCACCCTCGAAGTCTTTAATCTCATTGATCGGGCAAATACAATTTCTTATCTTCTTATCAAGGATTTCTCAAATACGACTTTTACCGTCCCGAACCGGCTGACGCCAAGGCTATTGAATTTGAAGTTGATTACGAGGTTTTGAAGAAGAAGTACTAGCTATTGGCTGATCGTTTTCAGCTAAAGTTCCTTTACCTCTGAAAAACTCCCTCTCTCCCATCCCTGAAACTCCTGTTACATTTTATTAAGTTAGAAAAAGTGGAGGAAAATACGGTATTACGTCCTCTTTTTCCCCACTTTAACCGTCTGGTAAAGTGCCTTTGGTCTGCAGCTACACGTAGTTGTTCCCGTCGCTTTATTGAAAATATTGTTGCGGAAAACCACATCCTTTTTCGAAATTTTACGTATTTTTTCCCGGAAATTACTAATTGTTCCCAGGGTGGGAGGGTCTTGCACATAGAAAATTCCTTAAGTCGTTTATTAACAACCTGTTAAGATTATGGCACTGGATTGGAACATAATGCATGACCTAAAAACACGATCACCAAAATACCATTGATATGTTTGCTAATCCTACCGTTATGACTACTCAGATTTCTGTTTTCCCTAATCCTTTCGTCTCTACCCTTTCATTTGAAGTGATGATTCCTTCCAATGAGGCGACGATCGTTCGAATGATGGATGAGAATCAAAAGATCATTAAACTCTTACGCTGGTCCCTTAAAAGAGGCACAAACAAAACAACCATCGACGACCTGCAATCACTACCGGCAGGAGATTATTACATCGATATTAAAAACATGGAAGGGGAAAATCTCTTCACCACCAAGCTAATCAAGCTATAATATTTCTGTTGATATGGTGTTTAAAAGAGCGGCAATTGCCGCTCTTTTTTTTGGAAAAGAAATTTTCAAAGGCAACTGTGTGGCTATTGCCAGTGGCCACAAGATAAAGGAGATGGAGTGATTAATTATTTTGGTTGTAGAATAACATCACCCTTTGCGCGATGGATAATTATTTTGGTTCTCGAATAACATCAGCCTTTGCGCAATGGATAATTATTTTGGTTCTCACATAACATCACCCTTTGCGCGATGGATTGATTATTTTGGTTCTCAAATAACATCAACCTTTGCGCGATGGATTGATTATTTTGGTTTTCGAATAACATCGGCCTTTGCCATGTAGGGGCGGGCCTTGCGTCCGCCTTGGTCGATGAAAGGAGCAATTGGCATGCCTTATAAGCCTGTCACGCTACGAAATAGCAACCA
>JBDTEB010000377.1:0-17437 GCA_039922795.1 Chitinophagaceae bacterium | reverse complement strand
CGAAAGGGAAGCTTAAGCTTTCGTTAAAGCTATACTGCTTGAAATCCATTCCGATATCCAGCTTTGATTTTTCAGAAACGGTGATCTGTCTGCCGGTAGAAAATAATAAGCCGGATTTATTCTCATAGTTGGTGTAGGTAAGATCACAAGTGCGGTTACGCGAGGCCGTTACATCATCTAGTTTGCTGTGCTGCAGCAGATAGTCGGCGCTGTTCAAGGTCATCAGGTGTTTGAATTTTTCACCCGAAAGCAGCATCAGGATATGATCTTTATATTTTTTGAAAGAAACAATATTTGTTTCGAGATACACCGGATTGCCGATGATAAGGTCTTGTAGTGTAAAAAAGTCAAAGGGAAGTTGAGAGATTTCCTGCAGGTAGCTCAACGAACGAAATTGAACAACCTTGTCTTTTTTATTTAGAACGATGACGCTGTCTTTAGTGATCATTACCCGATAAGCCTCATAACTGAAAACGGTGGCATTGATGGAAAGCCGATGACGCTGTCTTTTCTCATGCGGACAAAAACAGTAAGATCCGGACCGTTCCCGTCTTTATCGGAGTAGTCAACTTTTATTTTTGCAGAAAATGTTTTGAAATCGATCCTCCTGCTTTTGACCTTTTCATAGATACCGGCAACCATCCCGATGGAGTCTGTTTTAGAATCAGGGACGATTAGGGTCGGCTTTTGGGTGAGTAACGTATCTTTTTTTGCCAGGGCTGTCTGAATCTTTTTTGTTGGCCTGCAGGAGGGGAATCCTGCGGCGTAAACCAGCACAAAAAATATAAGAATATACTTCATAGATTAATTTTAAACGCCCGTATGGCCGAAGCCGCCATGGTTACGGGAGGTTTCACTCACAAATTCCACTGTCTGCCACTGGATGGTTTGTACGGTGTGAATGACCATCTGCGCGATACGTTCTCCGTGATTGATTGTAAACGGCTGGTCCGAAAGATTTATCAGGATAACCTTGAGTTCTCCGCGGTAGTCAGAATCAACCGTTCCCGGAGAGTTGAGACAGGTAATTCCATATTTGATCGCCAGACCGCTGCGTGGTCTGACCTGTGCTTCGAAGCCTTCGGGAAGTTCGATAAAAAGTCCGGTAGGTACGAGTGACCGTTGAAGGGGACCAAGCACGATCGCTGTTTCCAGGTTGGCGCGAAGATCCATACCGGCAGATCCGGTGGTGGCATACCCGGGCAACGGGTTTCCTGACTGATTGAGAATTTTTACAGTAACCATTTCCATTCACGCAAATGTAGGGAAAGAGGAGAGTTCACGTTTCGGTTTTTGTGTCTCTGAATTAGCAAACTGCCGGTTTGGAAATCAACACCAATGAGGAGTTAGATCGCTTAGAAACCTGTTGTTTTAAACCATCCAGCCACAAGCAACTACCGCCTTTTTTGCAATAAAACAGTGGCGAAGGCCGACAGCCCTTCTTCCCTGCCCTCAAAACCCATGGTTTCAGTAGTTGTTGCTTTTATCGATACATCATCAGTTCCCAATTCAAGAATGCCGGCAATAATTTGCCGCATTTCCGCCGTGTGGGGTTTGATTTTTGGCAGTTCAAGACAGATAGTGGAGTCGACATTCACCACTTCGTAATTCCGCTCTTTCACCATCTCAAAAGTTCTTTGTAACAGAATGCGGCTGTCGATGTCTTTATATTCAGCTGCAGTATTGGGAAAATGGGTTCCTATATCACCTAGGGCGAGTGCACCCAGCAGCGCGTCACATATTGCATGCAGCAACACATCTGCATCGCTATGACCGATGCTGCCTTTATAATGCGGGATCTTTACTCCTCCTATCCAAAGATCCCTTCCTTCAACAAGCTGGTGAAAATCAATGCCAGAGCCGATTCTTAAAGCCATTTTAATAATTTGGGCGAAGATAGTCATTCACCAGAACCGTAGGGGCGAACCTTCATGGAATGAAAAAACGCTTGAAAGCTGGTTATGATAGGTACTGGTTTATCCTCTATTGAGAAGAGGTATTCTCACCATTAAAATTAAAGATCAATCCAAAGCGGAGGGTATTGGACAGTGGGTTCTGATTGATCCCGCTTCCGGAAGGAACGATATAGGAGAAATTCAAACCGAAGACATTGTATTTCAAACCAAATCCTACGGTAAAATATTTCCTGTTACCTTTTGTTTTGTCCTCATAAAAATATCCCGCTCTCACGGCGAACTGGTCGTTATACGAATACTCGGCGCCAAGTGACGCCTGTAATTCTTTTACTTCCTCGCTAAGTCCGCCGGGTGCATCGCCGAGAGAACTGAACCAGCTGGAAACAACCGTTTTTGTGCGGTAGTTGGTCAGGTTGATCTGGTCGAGAGAGTCACTGCCCGAATAACCCGGAGGGGTGGGAACAAGCAGTTTATGCAGATCGAGGCCGAAAGTGATCTTGTTAGATTCGTCAAACACCCTGGTGTAGGCAACGCCGAGCCCAAGATCTGCGGGAATAAAATCTTTCTGTCTGGCATCTGTGGTGTAACCGATCTTTGTTCCCATGTTGCTGAGTGTAGCGCCATAACTCCAGCCCTGGCCTGATTCAGATGGCGTTTTATAATAAAAGCTTACATCGGCTGCCACTGCACTACCTGCTTTATAGGTCGTTCCTGAACCTGTTGGATCGCCCTTGGCAAGGCTCGAGTTGATATAACGCAACGCGATACCAAGACCCACCTTCTCAGAAAGTTTCCTGGAATAGCCTGCGTCGATAGAAAATTCACGGGGGCGGTAAGAGTAAAGATCTTCTCCTCTTTCATTGGTAAACTGGATATTTCCGAGGCTGAAATAACGCAGGCTTCCAGAAATTGCTTCCTGGTCGTTCAGTTTTGTGTAACCCGAAACGGAAGCCAGGTACACGTCGTTAAGGCCAAGTTTTTTTAACCAGGGAGTATAAGTAAGGCCCAGGCCGCCCTTGTCAGTATTAAAAGGAGTTTTTGCGAGGTTCCAGAAACCGGAGTTTGCATCCGCGGCGGTAGCAATGCCTACCTCCCCCATTCCTCCGGCTCTTGCATCAGGAGAAATTCGAAGAAAAGGTACTGCAGTAGTCACCACATTAATAGGTGCCGTTTGTGCGCTCACTAGTTCTACCGCGGAAAGTGCACAGACCGCCAATAATAATTTCATCGTATTCCAATTCATCAGTGTGTTTTTTATTGATCTCTCAGATCGGGTTCAAACGGAAAAGTAAAATTCTTTACGCATTGAACAGGTTTAAAGAAAGACGATCAATTGCTTTCCTGGCAACATTAACAGGCCGCGAAAATAAGCAATTTGGTAGAATTGAGGAAGAAGTGGGAAGAAAGGCAATCATCGTTCTGTCAGCATCAAAATGCAGCGATGGTTCCATTTTATTTTTTATTGCGCTCAAGAGATTAGCTTTTGATTTTCGACCCGGGGGATGGACAATTACAACCTGATCATCTTCCCGGTTTTGGTTTTTACAGTGCCGTTTTCTGAAATAATAGTTAGGCGATAAAGATACATACCGCTAAACACCGGCAGGCCCATATCATTTTTCCCGTCCCATTCCAGTTCACCTGAACGACTTCCTGTTGTATTTATTGTACGTGAAAAGGATTTTACATGCATTCCTGACAGCGTAAAAATTTCTGCTTTGACTCCTACTTGTTGAGTATCAAGATCATGAATAAATCGGATGGTGGTTGAGTGGCGAAAAGGATTTGGAAAATTAGTCACCGAAAAAATAGAAAAATCAGGTGTTACCACGAAATGAATGACAATCTCAGAAGAGTTATTGGCAACATCCCACGCCCTGATCCTGATGGTATGGGGACCCTTTTCTAGTGCAGGAAGCTGAAAACGGACAACGCCTTCCTGATAGCTATTTAATACCGGAATGAAATAATCATTTAGTACCAGCATTTTTGTCGGGTTCTCGTCAATCACTGCCGTGACATCATGCCCGATTGCGGAGCCGGTAATATTAATGCCGGAACTGTCTTTCAATTTGAGCAGCAGGATTGGGTTCGACCCGGTCGCTCCACCGTCGGTAAAACTTTCGCTATTTAGAAACCCTTTGATCCCGGGACCTGTGAGATCAGTCACTGCTCCCTGTGAGCCCGAAATATAAAGATCGGAAAAGTATCCACTGGCATCGTTTAAACCATTGGTAGCATAGTAGGAAACCGCACCTCTCCCGGCTTTATAGTCAATGTCTTTAGGCACAATAAACTGCACAGAAAATCGGCCACTTTTAACCTCGGTTTCGCCCTTAAAAAGCACCCGCTGCTGCGAGGGATATTTCTCAGGCAAACTTTGAGGATCATTTGCCAGCGTAGTCAATGTATCGACCTTGTCATAAACCGATGTATATACTTTACCATTAAAATCGTTGATCACCTGACCCCTGATGTCTTTAACAGAACCGTTGAGGGTACAAAATTCCAGGGCGCGCAAACTGTCGGCTGGTTTCCCGTTTATCTGGTCGGTGGAGATATTAAAGGCAGGAAATGACAGCGTGAGAGCCGGATCGCCCAATAAGGTGAACTTGAGATTATTGAGTACTTCCGCGGGATTTTGATAGCCCAGGTTTTTAGCCTTTTTTACTGCCTCTCCCAGGGAAGGATATTTACCTTCAGCATTTCTAACCAGGGCGGTTTTAAGGTAGTTGTTGTTGATGATCCTGTTGCTGAAAGCAAAGACGAGCCTTGTGGTGGTCATCAGCGCAATGGCACCGGTATTTGGCCTCAGCAAAACATTCTCGCCCAGGGAAAAATTGGCCGGGTTATCGAACGGGGCAAAATCACAGGTTGCCGTAATTAAAAGAGGGAGGCGGTATGGGTTGTTCCAGGTGTTCAGCACATCTGCATCGAGAATCACTTCTTCTGCAAGGCGGCGAAACCCGCCATGTCCGCTGTAATTCCAGATCAGCGTGCCATTGTTTATCCGCGATCTGATGGCTTCGTTTACCAGTGGATAGCGGCTCCCGGAAGCGTTGCTTTCCTGAGGATAGGCATCAAGATAAATCTTGTTCTGGTGAAAGATCCGATTGGTCGTATCAACGGTTGCCGATAAGGCTTCGGCGTCGTGCAGATGAAGGTTAAAGTCCTCATCATCGGCTACAAATGTTATTTCGTTGCGCCATTTACCGAGGCTCGCAGTATCATTGTAAGCCAAGATCTTGGAGAGATAATTATTTGCCTCAGTAGCCGTTCTTGCCGGAATTCGGCCGATCCCGATGTCGAGGGTATTGGGAACAGGCTTGTTAATGTCTTCGCTGTCGTCGAGGAAACCATAGAAATCATCAGAAGTGTAGGACGCCAGTGGATCCAGCGATGAACTGCTTTCGAATGCAGGTACAAGCTCAGGGATGTTTTTGAAATCCCCCTTGTAATTATAGCTGGCATCTCCCATCAGAAGCAAATAAGATGGAGCCTTTGCATTCCCATTTTTTGACCTGTCATAAAACATTTTGGTGAAATTTCTGATAGCCACCGGGTCTGCCGAGCCCGATGAAAACTCATTATAGATGTCAGAAATATCCACTACAAGTGTGCTGAGATTATTTTTTTGCCGGTGAAATTCGGCAAGCTTTTTTGCTTGTGGCGTGAGAGAAGCTGTGCTGACTATTAAATAATCCACTTGTGTATTTCCGTGTAGATCCTGGTTAGGGATCTTACCTTTTGATACAGGCGTTTTGAAATCTGTGCCATTAAAAGCGATGTATTCCCGTAAACGGCTACAGTCGCTGCTAAAACTAAGGTTCGTTCCTGCCATGCTTCCCTGCATCTGAAGTGGTTGCAGCGGATCGGTAAGATCCCAGACCTTCGTGGACGCGGTGGATTCTTTGATGATGAAAGTGGCTGAACTACCCGTAGCCAGGCTACTCCAGTCGCGAAACCGGAACTGGGCGCCATTATTAAAAGACAGCTCCGCCCTGTAAAATAGAGCAAACCAGTTTAGCCAGCCCTGAGCGCCTGTTCCCCCAGGTTGATAATTGTAATTGAGTGCAATTGATTCACCAGGAGTAAAAATACCGGTCATTTCCGACTCCCGGGCATAGATGTCGAGATTTGTTGAGCCAACCCTGGGAATATCATGGCTTAACACCACTGAATTATTTACGGTGACTGAAAACTGGCTGTTGTTGAAAAGTGACCGGGATATACAATTTGATACCAGCGTTCCGGGTTCCGTGCTGACGGCTTTTTGTAACATGAATGGGAAGCTGCGGGTGGTAAGCCTTCCGGGAGCCGAAGTGAATTCTTCTCCGTACCATTGTTTACCGCTGGCCAGAAAATTCACGGTGTCCAGTTCGTGGTAGATTCTCGCGTTATAACTGGTGACAGTCTTTAATCCAGCGGGCGGATTTTGCTGAATGCCAATGCGTTTACCGATACCTCCAATGGAGATGAAGAAATAAGAAAGGTTCTCGTAGAGATTTTTCTGATAAAAAAATCTGCGATTAACAGAGTCTTCGATCCACCGGTCGGGACCCGGTGCATAAAAAAGAAAGTAGTCCGATCCATTAAAAATACCGTCGCCATCGTCAACAACCTGGAGGGCTACTTCCTGCAGGTCATCGATTACCAGATCGGTATTGGCTTCAGGTAACATAGCCCCGCCGTTGCCATAGAGGCGAATGGCACTGTTTGGAACGCCGGCTACTTTCAATCCAATGCTAGTAAGAAAGGTAAGATCGAGTTTATAAATCCCGGGGGCGGAAGTGGCTATTTTGTACCAGTCGCCAGTGGCAAGAATCGAATGAGGAGCGTAGGTGCGCTGGCCCTGTAGATATGCCGCAGGAAGGAAAAGAATCAGCAGGATGAAAAGCCTCCAGGATCTCATGTGGAATTCAACATATTGCAGAAGGAAAAGTTAAAATGAAAAATCCGGTCGGCGGGAAATTCGCCGCCGCCTCCCGTACAGGCTAAATATACAGGAAAGTCTATATCTTCGCGGCCAAGTTTTCTATCTCCGGAAAACAATATTTCAAGAAAGTCTTTCGTTATTCTTTTCTAAATAAACCGCTCAAATGCGATATAATATGAACTGGAAAACACTATTGGTACTGGTGTTGAGTGTTGGAAGTTTGGCTTCGTGTAAAAACGGCAAGCTATTCAGCAAGAAAAAAGCGTCATCTGATGTAACTGGATGGAACTATAATGACAAGGATCAGGGCGGTTATCAGGTAGCCAGGGAAAAAGAGCAACGGACTGGTCCGGGGCTTGTGTTCGTTCAGGGTGGTACGTTTACGATGGGGGCCACGCAGGAAGATGTAATGTCCGACTGGAACAATATTCCGCGCCGTGTTACTGTTAACTCTTTCTTTATTGATAAAACCGAAGTTGCCAATATTCACTATCGTGAATACATGTATTGGATTAATACGGTATTCGACGGTGATGAATATGCAGCGGTTCGCAATGCCGCTCTGCCAGATACCCTGGTGTGGCGCAGTGAGCTGGCTGATAACGAGCCTTTGGTGGAATATTATTTCAGGCATCCGTCTTATAATTACTACCCCGTAGTTGGCGTAACCTGGAAACAGGCCAATGACTTCTGCCTTTGGAGAACAGACCGCGTTAATGAACTCGAGCTGGTAAAACGTGGGCTTATTAATGAGAAAACGCTTAAAAATCTCTCCGGACTCGGTGCTGAACATTTTGAAACAAAATCTTACCTGCTGGGTGAGTTTACTCCCACTCCGGGAAAAGCTGCCAGAAGTAAAAATAACCCGTTAAGAAATCCTAATGGAACACCAAGATCACAGGTAACATTCGAAGATGGTATTCTTTTCCCTGCCTATCGCCTGCCTTCGGAGGCTGAGTGGGAATATGCAGCCCTGGGATATGTAAATCAGAATCCGCAACCCAGCCGCAAGGAAGGTTCCCGCGGAGAGGAGTTGGTTGCCAATAAGCAGGTTTATGCATGGGGTGAAAATGTAAATGGACTTCGTGACACAAGAAGAGGAAGCTGGCAGGGAACTTTCCTGGCTAACTTCAAAAGAGGGTCTGGTGATAACATGGGCGTAGCGGGTGGTTTGAATGACCGTGCCGTGTATACTGCTCCTGTAACCTCATTTTATCCAAATGGTTTTGGTATTTACAATATGTCGGGTAACGTTAGTGAGTGGGTTGGTGATGTGTATCGTCCTCTTTCGCCGGTGGATGTTGATGATGTGGCTCCATTTCGTGGTAACAAATTTTCTACCGTTGATCTTTCTACCGGTAAGGCGGAAAGGGATAGTCTGGGAAGGATAAAATATCGTGAAATGACCGATGCAGAAAGCAAAACCAGAAGAAACTACCAGAAAGCTGATGCGATTAACTACCTCGATGGTGATTCATCATTTGCAGGTGTAAGATATGGTTACGGCGTAACGACGCTGATCAGTGACAAATCGAGGGTAATAAAAGGTGGTAGCTGGAATGACAGGGCGTATTATTTAAGTCCGGGCACACGCAGATTCCTGGAAGAAGATGTTGCCAGCAGCACGGTTGGTTTCCGTTGCGCCATGCCAAGGGTGGGAAGTCCGGAAGGAAACGGCCGCAAGACGGGTATTATTTATAAAGCCAGAAGACAGAATTCAAGGAAAAAATAACTTTTTAGCGCATAATATTTTCAGAGCCATCCTTCGGGGTGGCTTTTTTGTGGTTTAAAGCCAGGGTCGGCCTGTTTTTGCAGGGTCAACCGTTGCGGTTGCGTTGTGCGGTGGCAGGCATAAGAACGGCAACTTCAGCATGCCTGACTATTGCATTTTTTGCGAGCAAGGAAACCGCTAGGGTTACCCCTACAATACTAACCTGGGATTAAAAAATGGTCCATCAGGTTGTTGTGTTATCATTTGGGTAGTCCCGACAATACTGACCTGGGGTTGGGCGGGATGTATTTTGATACAAACCCTGCCTCTTATATATTTGCCTGATGACGATTGAAGCGATTTACGAGATTTTCCTCAAGCACCCGGAGGTAGTTACCGATACTCGATTACTGGCGGCGGGAAATATATTTTTTGCGCTGAAAGGCCCGAATTTTAACGGCAACCTTTTCGCCCAAAAGGCGATTGACATGGGCGCATCTTTCGCAATAATTGACGAGAAAGACTTTTTCATAGAAGGGAGAACCATACTGGTTGAAGATGTATTGAAGACCCTTCAGGATCTGGCAGGTCATCACCGCAGGCAGTTTTCCATTCCTTTCCTGGCAATCACTGGAAGCAATGGCAAAACGACTACCAAAGAATTAATCCACAGCGTACTCAGCACCAGCTTTAATACGTACACCACAGAAGGAAATCTGAATAACCAGATTGGGATCCCGCTTACCCTGTTGAAAATAAAGAAAGATGCAGCACTTGCAGTAATCGAAATGGGTGCAAACCATCTCACAGAAATCGCCGCATACTGCGAATATACCAGACCTACACATGGACTTATTACAAACTGCGGAAAGGCCCATCTGGAAGGATTTGGCAGCGTGGAAGGTGTCAGAAAAGGCAAAGGGGAGCTGTACGATTACCTCAGAACCAACGGCGGTACGGCTTTCGTGATGACTGACTACGACTACCTGCGTGAAATGTCGCACGATATCGCGCAGATCATCAGTTATGGAACCCTGGACGCCAGTGTGATGGGTATAGCGACGCAAACTGAGCCTTACCTGTCGATCGAGATCCTTCGCGGGCTTGATGCAGATTTCATCAAAACCCGTTTGGTGGGGGTGTACAATCTTCCCAATGTGTTGGCGGCGTTAACAATAGGAAAATATTTTGGCGTAGAAGATGAAGATTTAGTACACGGCATTGAAAACTATTCTCCATCCAACAGTCGCTCACAGATGATTTATTCCGGATCCAACAAGATCATCCTGGACGCATACAACGCTAATCCTTCCAGTATGAGTTCCGCTATTCAAAATTTCGGAGGCATAGAGGCAGACAATAAAGTGCTGATTCTCGGATCTATGGCCGAACTAGGTCCGGAGACGGCGTCCGAGCACCAGGCACTTGTGAACCTGATCGACCAGTATTCCTGGAAAACTGTTGTACTGGTAGGAAAAGCCTATGAAGGTATAGGGCTGAAATACCTGCATTTTACTGACTCGAGTGAGGCCCGGGATTGGTTCAGAGCCAGCGCAGTTTCCGAAAGCTATCTCCTGGTTAAGGGCTCCAGGAGCATGAAAATGGAAAAAGTACTCGAGTAGGCTTTTGCCTTTCGTACCTTCGCTCAAATTCCAGTATTATGGCCAAAGATAATAATCCAGGATATCTGATCAGTGTTCTCACCAATAAATGTCCTCGCTGCAGGGAAGGTTCACTCTACGTTGAATCCAATCCTTACAAACTTAACAAGATCACCAAAATGCATGAACGCTGTCCTGTTTGCGGTCAGCCAACCGAAATAGAAGTTGGATTTTATTATGGCACCAGCTATGTAAGTTATATGCTGGCGGTAATGGTATGCGCAGCTTCATTTATTGCCTGGTGGGTGCTGATAGGATTTTCTTTTACAGATGACAGATTTTTCTGGTGGATGGGACTTAATGCCGTACTGTTGATCGCCGTACAACCTCCGCTAATGAGGCTTTCCAGAACGCTGTGGTTATCGTGGTTTGTAAGATACGACCCGCATCATAAATCCAATGCACTAAAAAGTGAATCTCTCGAGCGGATCGTGCCAGAACACATGACAAACTGGTAACAAAAATTTCTTTACTGTTCTTGTACGTGGCCTCAAGGTTCCCGACTAAAAATTTCTGCCGGTAAGGCATGTAAATATCTTTTGTATAGTATCTCAATGACCCTATCAAGAAACCTTCGGTCGTCAATTAATTTCAAGTTCAGCTATCTGAAGAAATCGTTCGGCAATAAACGTTTCAGGCTCCTGGATGTAGGCTCAGGCAATCATTCTGCTTCGAGGATCAAAGCGGTATTTCCTCAATGTCATTATTATGGACTTGACATGAGCAAGGATTATAATAATGATGCAGCGGATTTTGCCCTTATGGAGGATTTTTATGAGCTTGACCTTACCAGGCTTGACTATTCGGTTATCCCGGATGAATCCTTCGACGGGATCTGGATGGCGCACGTCATTGAACACCTGCAGAATGGTGATGAAGTGGTTTCTGCCCTGATGCGCAAACTTAAACCTGGAGGATTTTTTTATATTGAATATCCAGGGGAGAAAAGTACCAGGTTGCCATCCATGCACGGTTCCCTAAACTTTTACGATGACGAGTCGCATGTAAGAATATATTCAGTAGCAGGTTTGAAAAAGATCTTCGAAGCAAATGGTGGCCGCGTGCTGGAAAGCGGCACACGACGAAACTGGTATTATATCATGAGCATCCCGGTAAGAATGGGCATCTCCCTGTTGAAAAAAGGTAGGTTAGAAGGGAATATTTTCTGGGATCTGCTTGGCTTTGCAGAGTTTTTGTATGTAAAGAAGGATTGAAAGCATTTATTTTTATCTAAGCGGGATTGCTTGCCCTGTGCAGGATTGCTTGCCCGGTGCGGAATTGCTTAACCGGTGCGGAATTGCTTAACCGGTGCAGGATTGTTTGCCCGGTGCGGGATTGCTTAACCGGTGCAGGATTGTTTGCCCGGTATGGTCTACCCAATTGTAGCAAGAATCTCTCGTCATCGATACGTGACCGAAATATCTCACACCGCATCGGACAAGGACGAAAACGTAAACTCTTTGATCCTCATTGGTGGAAGCAAATAATTTCCAAAAGATTCGCCACTCACTGTTCTCTCCGATTTGCCAATCGCATCTACATTATTCAGCATGATGATGGGACTTTCATTAAACCTGAAATTCTTGACGGGATACTTGATCTTCCCGTCCTCAATATAAAAGGTTCCGTCGCGGGTTAGTCCTGTTAACAACAGGGTTTGAGGATCCACGGGACGAATGTACCAAAGCCTGGTAACCAATATACCCTTTTCAGTTCCCCTGATCAGTTCCTCCAGCGAAGCGTTGCCACCTTCCATGATAGCTGCCTCGGGCATCGGCACTGCCTTTACTCCTTTCTTATCCGCCCAAAACCTGGAATAAAAGAAATTTTTTAAGACACCTTTTTCAATCCAGGTGATTTTTTCCTGAGGACGGCCATCACCCGACCAGGGCGATGTGGGCAGAAGAACATTTTGTGGATCTGAATAGACCGTTATCCTTTCATCTACGAATTTGTCACCCAGTTTCGTTTTGCCACCGGGCTTGCTCATCGAGCTTCTTCCTTCATCTGCAGATCTTGCATCAAAGTCGAAAAACAGGTTCTCCAGCAAAACCGCCACGGCTGCCGGCTCAAGCACAACGGTATATTTTCCCGGCTCAATTGCCCGGGCCTGTTGGGAATTCACCGCTTTACTCACACCTATAACCGTGTCTTTTAAAATATTTAGCTGGCGGAAATCATTATATCCTTTAGTTGCATAGCCAGAACCTTTGCCGTCGCTGGTGCGAAGGGTAACCGAAAAACTGCAACTGGTCGCCTTGTTATACGCAAACAATCCCTTAGAATTCATCACGGCTGAGTATCCAGTACTATTCTCGAGGAAACCTGCTGCCGTAACATTGGCCTCCATAGCAATTTTTAAACTTGTTTCCACCGCATCCGCCCTGTCTTTAGGTGTTATGGCCGCGGTCGCTTCCACAAAGGTTGAAGAGTCAGCATATTTCTGGGGACCGAGGAAAGGCATAAATTCAGGGTTCTCCGGAGCCAATTTAGCCAACTCTTCCGATCTTTTAACGACCTTCTCCAGGGAGGCATCATCATATTCGTTGATAGTGGCCACTCCCATTTTTTTGCCGTAGGCAGAAGATACCACGATGCTGTTCTGACTTACGGCACCGCTTGTTGACACGGAATTTCGGGCGTAGCGGATATTTCCACCTTCACTTCCATTAATGTTCACCTCGGCCTGTTCAGCTTTTGAGAAAGACAGGATTTTTTTCAACAGCGTCTCTGCTTCAAGTTTTGTTAGGATGGCCATATTAAAGTTTTCTTGCAGTATTAATTACGTTTACTCCGTTGAACCTTGTCGTTGCGCTACCATGCGAAACGGCGCTGCTTTGTTCGGGCTGACCCTTACCATCGAAGAAGGATCCACCCAGTCTGTAATCTCTTTCATCGCATATGTCTACGCAGGAGTTCCAGAATTCCTGCGTGTTGGCTTGATAAGCGACGTCTTTCAACATACCCATGATCTTGCCGTTTTTGATTTCATAAAACAGCTGTCCTCCGAACTGGAAATTGTATCGCTGCTGGTCGATGGAAAACGAACCGTCACCAATAATGTAGATCCCTTTCTCTACATTTTTAATCATGTCTGCGGGGGTTCGCCTTGCGGCACCAGGTTGAAGAGATACATTCGGCATTCGCTGAAACTGAACACTGCTCCAGTTATCCGCGTAACAGCAACCCTGCGATTCGTTGAGGCCGATGATCTTTGCCTGGTCGCGGATCGCCTGGTAATTGACCAGGGTGCCGTCTTTAATAATATCCCATTTTTTGCATTTAACGCCTTCGTCATCATATCCTACCGCACCGAGAGATCCGGGTTGTAATTTATCTGCAACGATATTGACGATCTTGCTGCCGAAATTAAATTTTTTCGATTCCCATTTATCAAGGGTAAGAAAACTCGTTCCTGCAAAGTTGGCTTCATAACCCAATACACGGTCAAGCTCGGTTGGATGCCCGACCGATTCATGAATGGTAAGCCAGAGATGTGAAGGATCGAGAATAAGATCGTATTTGCCCGGCTCTACTGATTTCGCGGTGTGTTTGAGTGCGGCCTGCCGGCTGCCGGCAATCGCATCTTCCAGCATATCATAACGACCTTTATATAAAGTGGTCTGGCTCTGGATCTTGTCCTGGGGCCGCGCATTGAGATATTCATAACCCATACCTGATGGGGCACTCAGGGCATTGCGGGTTTCGAACTTGCCGGTTTTTTCATCGACTTTGGTAATGAAAAATGTTGGCCAGATGCGGTGAATATCCTGGTCGATATATGAGCCGTCTGTAGAAGCGAAATATTTTTGTTCGTTGACAAGGAAGATGATTGAGCTGATGTAGTTTGCCCCGGCATTCATCGCCGCGCTGTTTACGGAAAGCAGCAGGTCGGCCTTTTCCCTGATGGGAACTTCAAAGGCATTTTTCTCGATGGGTGCCTTCCAGCTTACTTCACCATACCCTTTTTGAGGAGCCAGCTCTACCGGTGTTTTTAACAGCCTGGAATTCTCCTTTGCTATCTGCACGGCGAGCTCGGTAGTTTTGGCAATGCTGTCGTTGTCCATTTTATCCGTTGCGGCGAAACCCCAGCTGCCATTGGCGATCACCCGGATACCCATGCCATAGCTTTCCGTATTCACCACATTTTCAATCTTCACTTCCCGGGTGGTCACAAACTGATTAATGTAACGGCCGATGCGCACATCGGCATAGGTTGCTCCTTTTGATTTGGCGGTGTTGAGTGCTACATCCGCCATCCTTTTTTTAATGGCGGGATCGATTTTTTCGAGTGCTGCTTCGGCACTTGTCGCACGTCCTATAATGGGGATACCCGGCAACATTGCGGAGCCCATGGCCATACCGGAAAGCTGGAGAAAATTTCGTCGTTGCATCTGGTTAAGGTTGCGGCGGCTGATACCTGAGGGTTTTCGACTTACGGTAATAAGCTCCATACTTCTTGCGGTAAACGGATCATCCTCTTCTATTTGCCGGCGATTTATTTTGGGTTTTGATCAATTAAATTCCTGTAAGAATAAAACTGTTGATAAGATACAAAAGATAAATGGGATAGGACAAGGGGAAAAAAAGTAAAATCAAACCAGTTGCGGTATACGGCAATAAGCCGTCAGAGAGAGTCAGATTCACAATTGCACCGGGAATAGACGGGCGCACCTACTTACATCTGTACTACTAAATCCTTCTACCCGTATTAATGACATTTATCCCCTTGAACATGGTCGTGGAGCAGCCGTGGGAAACCGCGCTGGATTGGGAGGGCTGGCCCTTTCCGTCATTGAATGATCCGAATGTCCGGTAGTCCGATTTGTCACAAATCGAGGTGCAGGAATTCCAGAACTCCTGCGTATTCGCCTGATAGGCAGCATCCTTCATCATTCCAACGATCTTTCCGTTGCGAATTTCGTAGGCCAGCTGTGCGCTGAACTGAAAATTATATCGTTGTTGATCAATCGAATAGGAATTTCGGCCGAACATGTAAACGCCTTTTTCCGTGTTTTTTATAAGGTCAGCAGCGGATTGGGGAAGAGTACCCGGAGTGAGCGAAACGTTTGGCATGCGTTGAAACTGGATGCTGCTCCAATTATCGGCGTAACAGCAACCCTGAGAAGCTTTAAGTCCCAGGATATGTGCCTGGTCGCGAATGGCCTGGTAATTTACCAGGATGCCGTCTTTAATGATATCCCATTGACCGCATTTTACGCCTTCATCATCGTAACCGACAGCGCCCAGTGAACCGGGTTCCGTTTTGTCAGCCACGAAATTGACGATCTTGCTTCCGAAATTAAATTTCTTCGATTCCCATTTGTCAAGAGTCAGGAAACTGGTTCCGGCATAGTTTGCTTCATAACCCAATACCCTGTCGAGTTCCGTTGGATGGCCCACCGATTCGTGGATCGTAAGGAACAGGTGCGAAGGGTCAAGGATCAGATCATATTTTCCCGGATCTGCTGGTTTGGCTTTTAACTTCTCGTCCAGTTGCAACGCGCCGATGCGCGCGTCTTCGATCATATTATACCGCTTCTTGTAAAGTGGGAATAATCCATTTATTTCTTCTTTGGGATCGGGTGTCAGGTACTCCCAACCCATTCCTACTGGAGCACAAAGCGCATTACGCGTTTCAAACCTGTTGGTTGCCTTATCGGTTTTTGTAAGCGAGAAATTTGGCCAGATGCGAAAAACATCCTGATCGATATAGGAGCCGTCCGAAGAAGCAAAATACTTCTGTTCGTTGATTTGGGAGATGGAAGAATTTACAAAGGTCACCCCGTTTTTCATCGCCATTTCATTCACTGCGAGAAGAAGATCGATCTTCTCTTTGAGGGGTACGTCAAACGGATTTTTTTCTATAGGCGTTTTGTAACTCACTTCGCCGTAACCCTTTTGTGGAGCGAGGGTTACCGGTTCCGAAATCACTTTACCATTGACCTTTGCTACCTGTATCGCACGGGTAGCTGCTTTTGCAATGCCCTCTTTTGTCATTACATCCGTAGCGGCAAATCCCCAGCAACCTTTTACAAGAACACGAATTCCGGCGCCGTAAGATTCTGCATTTCCAATGTTCTGGACCTGCCTTTCCCGGGTGGATATATTTTGGTTGAGATAACGACCGATGCGGATGTCTGCATATTCTGCACCCTGAGCCTTTGCCGTATTAAGCGCAACATTGGCGAGATCTCTTTTTACGGTAATATCCTGGTAAGGAATATGTGCGATAGAACCCATGGCGGTGTTAGCTAACATGGAGCCACCCAGGCCAAGTCCTGACAGGTAAAGAAAATCTCTGCGCTTCACTCGATTGATTTTTTAAGCTGAAAAAAAGCCCCGGTGATTGCGCGGGGCTGTACTTTATTTAGACGGCGTCTGAGAGAGACGTGAAAGTAAAATCTTTGATCTTCATCGGCGGTATCAGGTAACTCCGGTAAGATTCCACGCTGATGCTTCTTTCCGGTTTGCCCAGTGCTTCCACATTATTGAGCATGATCACCGGGCTTTCGTTGAAGCGCATGTTCTTGATAGGAAATTTTATCTTTCCGTTCTCGATGTAGAAAGTTCCGTCACGGGTGAGACCTGTTAATAATAGTGTTTGTGCATCCACCATCCTGATGTACCACAACCGCGACACCAGAATGCCTTTTTCGGTTGATTTGATCAGTTCATCCAGCGACGCCGTTCCACCTTCCATAATGATGTTGCCACCGCCTGGAACAGGTTTTACGCCTTTTTTCTGAGCCCAGAACTGGGAATAGCTCAGGTTTTTTACCACTCCTTTATCTATCCAGGTGATCTTCTCCTGTGGGAAACCTTCACGGGTCCAGGTATTTGAAGGAAGTTCAGTGTTAAAAGGATCTGAATAGATCGTCACTTTGTCGTCCATCAGTTTTTCACCGAGCCTTGTTCCGCCACCGGGTTTGCTTAGAAAACTCCTTCCTTCATCAGCCTGGCGGGCATCAAACCGGAACATGTTTTCCAGCATATAGGTAGCCGCGACCGGCTCGAGGATCACGGTGTATTTTCCCGGTTCGATGGCACGGGCGCCTACGGATCCATTTGCTTTGGTAGCAGCTATTTTTGTTGCCGACGCGGTATCAAGTTTCTTCACATCGTTAAAACCGCGCGCGGCATAGCCCGACCCCGTACCTTCCGCATTGCGGGTTGTGATGGAAAAGATCACGTCGCTGATCTTGTTATAGGC
>JBDTEB010000376.1:0-6857 GCA_039922795.1 Chitinophagaceae bacterium | reverse complement strand
CAAGCCGGGTAAAAGAATTCGCACTCGAACACGGATTGCCGGTGCTTACCCCGGAAAAACTGAAGAATCCCGCTTTTATTGAAGAGCTGCGCAGATATAAAGCCGATTTGCAGGTGGTGGTTGCTTTCAGAATGTTGCCTGAAGTGGTGTGGAACATGCCAACAATGGGTACTTTGAATCTGCATGGCTCATTACTACCCCAATATCGAGGTGCCGCGCCAATAAATTGGGCAATTATCAACGGGGAAAAAGAAACAGGAGTTACCACGTTCCGTTTAAAACATGAGATCGATACCGGCGATATTCTTGAACAATTGCGGTTACCAATAAGCGCAGATGAAACTGCAGGAGAATTGCATGACAGGATGATGGTCAAAGGAGCAGAACTGCTGGTGCATACCGTAAAGGGACTGGCTTTGGGGGAATTGAATGAAGTTTCCCAGCAAGGTGTAAGTGACCTGAAACATGCACCCAAAATCTTTACAGAAACCTGCAGGATAGATTGGAGTGAACCCGTTGATGACGTGTATAACCTGATCCGCGGACTCTCACCCTATCCCGGTGCCTTTACGGTTTTCCAGGGAAAAACGCTGAAAGTTTTTCGTGCGGAAAAAATCGATGGAGGTGGCTCCATTGCCGGAGCATTTGAAACAGACCGGAAAACTTTCTTGCACTATGCGGCGAAAGATGGATTTATTGCTTTGCAGGAAATTCAGCTGGAGGGCAAAAAAAGAATGAAGGTTGATGAGTTTTTAAGAGGGGTAAGATGGGATCAGGATTCGCAAATCCCTCTCTAATACCCGATCTGCACAGTAAACTTTGTAACCGTCGCTCCTAGATCTGCCGCTGCGGCATCGCTGATCCTGATCGTAAGGCCCATACTCTCTTTCATTTCAGGAAGAGAACCTAACACTTTGGCATAAACGAACTTGTTACCGGAAGGGTTTGTCACCTTTATAATCGTTCCCACGTTAACGTTATTCATAAGAGCATAGAACTTTTTGTCCTGCCAGCCACTCACACTTTTAAATACACCGGCTACTCCATTTAAACTTTTTCCTGCGGGCTCGTAGAGATTTTTAAAATAACTATCCCCGGCGACAACCGTATTCTGCGGAAGGGTTTCGGAAACTGCCGGTGGAAGGGTGGCCCTTACTTCAGTTTTCGGAGGATCCTGTTTTACCGGTTCCTGTTTGATCGGTTCCGGTTTAACGGGATCCTGTTTTACCGGTTCCTGTTTAACGGGTTCCTGTTTCGCAACCGTCTCCGGTTTTTGCCCGGCTTCCGGCTTCCTTGGCTCGGCAACGGGCACCGATGTAGCAGGGTCCGGGGTAGCAGTCATCGCCGTAGCGGAGGACTGTTCTTTTTTCACCTTCAGGTATCCTACAATTATATGTGCTCCCGTTTTTGCGCCATCTTTGCCGAGCTTGTTCCATTTTTCCAGCGTTTCCACCGGCACCTTGTTATACGTTGAACTGATGCGATACATCCACTCCTTATCCTGAACAACATGATACACAGGGATCAGCACTTCATCAGCGGCTTTGGCATTATCCTGTGAGAAATTGGTATTATTCAAAGGCACTTTTAACTGATCGCCGATATTCAGCGGACTGGTAAGGGTTTTACCGTTCAGCGGGGCGATGTCCTTGGGACTAAGATTGAAAAGTCTTCCGATACTATACCAGTTCTCTTTTGGAGCCACCGTATGCAGCACATAGAGATCTGGTGAAGCACCCTGGATAATGATCTCTCCGGACTGACCAAAAATCAACACGGGAAAGGAGAATATCAGGAAAAAGAAAGTGAACCGTTTTAGCATAGTGGCCGGAGTTAGGAGGTGCAAATATGAAACTATTTTGCAAAACTTGGGCAAACGGGTGCCTGTTTTAGCATGAAGCCAACATCATATGGCCTTGATTTCCGTTATCAGCTTCTGTATCACCTGTTTGGCATCGCCAAAAAGCATGGTCGTTTTTGGACGAAAAAATAGCTGGTTCTCGATTCCGGCATACCCTGGTTTCATGCTTCTTTTGTTAACGATCACGTGTTTGGCTAGCTCTACTTCCAGTATTGGCATGCCATAAATCGGGGATGATGGATCCGATTTCGCGGCAGGGTTCACCACATCGTTGGCACCAAGAACGAGTACTACATCGGTGGTTGCGAATTCGTTGTTCGCCTGCTCCATCTCTTCCAGTTTCTCATAGGGCACATCGGCTTCTGCGAGCAGAACATTCATGTGACCGGGCATTCTTCCGGCTACAGGATGAATCGCGTATTTTACCTGGACGCCCTTCTCTTCCAGCACATTCTCCAACTCATGGCAAACATGCTGGGCCTGTGCTACTGCTAGTCCATAACCCGGAACGATGATCACTTTTGTAGCGTAATTCATAAGCATGGCGGCGTCTCCTACCGACACTTCGTGGGCGATCCCCTGTTCTGCATTTACTATAGCGGAAGCAGTTCCTTTGGCACCAAAGGAGCCAATCAGCACATTAAGCAGCGAGCGATTCATTGCTTTACACATCAGGATGGTTAGCAAAGTTCCCGCCGCACCTACGAGAATGCCGCCGGTAAGCATGGCTTTGTTGTTATAAAGAAATCCGCCACAGGCTGCGGCAACGCCGGTAAAAGAGTTGAGTACAGAAATTACCACAGGCATATCAGCGCCACCGATAGGCAGCACAAACAGGACGCCGTAGAACAATCCAAGAAAAAGTATAGAATAGAAATAGACTTTTGCGGTTAAGAAAGGCATGCCGGTTCTGGAATCGCCGCCAAAAGAAAACAAGAGATAGGCCGATACCGAAACAATCAGCAGGAGGAAAAATATATTGACCAGGTGTTGACCTCTGAAAGCGAAATCCTTCACCTTTCCATTTAGTTTCCCCCAGGCCACCATGCTCCCTGAAAAGGAGACCGAGCCGATGATCATTCCGGCAAGAATAATGAGCAGATGACCCATGCCGTATGCTGGTGCCGTGGCTATTTGCGCGGAACCGGTTGAAGGGAATGTTAACAGGTTATCCAGATAAGAAATAGCAGCGAGATGATTAAATTCTTCAATGGAAATGAGCATTGCACAGGCCCCACCCATGCCATTAAAAAGACTCACCAGTTCGGGCATCGCGGTCATTTGCACTTTTCTTGCCGTCATTACGCCAATAATTCCACCGATCAGCAATCCACCAAAGATCCATCCATAATTTCCCAGCTTCTCTCCATCTTCTTCATAAAGGAAAATCGTTGCCACGATGGCAATCAGCATTCCACCCGCAGCGATAAGATTACCTCTGCGTGCAGTTGCGGGGGCAGAGAGCATTTTCAACCCAAGAATAAAACTCACCGATGCGATGAGGTAACAGATCGTAAGCAGGTTTAAGGCCATAGGTTTCCCGGGTTATTGTCTTTTCTTTTTTGATTTGAACATCTCCAGCATCCTGTCCGTGACCACGAAACCTCCCACAACATTCAGGGTTCCCAAAATCACGGCAATGAATCCCAGCGACAAGGCAGCATAATTGTCAGGGGAGGCTTTTCCCATAACGATGATGGCACCAATGATCACCACGCCATGTATGGCATTGGCGCCGCTCATCAATGGCGTATGTAAAACGCTGGGCACGCGGCCTATTACCTCAATTCCCAAAAAGATCATCAGAATGACGATGTAAATCATCTGTTGATTTTCAAAAACCCAGGAGAAAATTGTATTCATAAAATCTGTTTATTTCTGCCCCGGCAAGGTATTTAATCGTTCCTGTTTCACGAGGCCACCATTGGTAATACAGCACCCGCGTATGAGGTCATCGGCGAAATCAACGGAAAGGGTTCCATCTTTTCCGATGATCAGCGAAAGGAAGTTAAGCACGTTTTTTCCATAAAGCCTGCTCGCATCGAAAGGCATTTCTGAGGGGAGGTTAGATTGCCCGATAATCTTTATTCCCTGGTAGTCGATTGTTTTATTGTTTTCCGTGACCGCCGTATTTCCACCTGTGGAAGCCGCCAGGTCGATAATTATTGAACCAGGTTTCATTCCACTGATCATGTCGGTGCTAACCAGCACCGGGGCCTTCTTCCCCGGGATTTGCGCAGTCGTTATTACCACATCTGCCTTAGCCATGGTATCGGCGATCTTCTGTCTTTGCTTTTCAAGAAATGCTGCGCTTTGTTCTACCGCATACCCCTTACCGTTAGCTGCGTTTGCTGCACCTTCCACTTCGATAAATTTTCCTCCGAGGCTCATCACTTCTTCCCTGACAGCCGGACGGGTATCAAACACTTCGACCACCGCACCGAGCCTGCGTGATGTCGCGATGGCCTGCAATCCGGCAACACCTGCACCAAGTATCAGCACCCTTGCGGGTGGTATGCTGCCCGCAGCAGTCATCAGCATCGGAAAATAACGGGGAAGCAGGTTTGCGGCCAGCACGGCCGCTTTGTAGCCGGCTATATTTGCCTGTGAACTGAGAACATCCATCGCCTGCGCACGGGTAGTGCGTGGCAACATATCGAGACTGAACGTGGTAAGATTTGCTTCGGCCCAGGTATGCATCAAAGCTGTATTGAACAGCGGCTGGTACACACCAACAAGAACCGTATCATGCAAAAAAGGAATTTCTTCATCAGGAAGTGGATGGATAGAAAGAAGAATATTGGCAGCCCGCAGTATCTCCTGTCTCGGGTGAATGGTCGCGCCAACGGCGGTATAGGAATCATTCGGTGCCGCTGCATTGAGGCCGGCGTCTCTCTCAACCCGCAGTTCAACCCCTTTTTTTATCAGCGCCGTCACAGAATCCGGGAGCATCGAGACCCGGTTTTCAAATGCTGGTTCCTTCAGTACGCCAATAATCATAGAGGATATTATCCCCTTAAATTAGCGATTATTTCTCATGTGCAGCCGAAGCGCCTATTTCCGGGATTTTGAGATTAGCCACGGAAGCAATGTTTTGTCCTGGAATGCATTGTCCCAGCTATTGTGGCCCACGCCAGGGTACTCGGTGTACTTCACATCGGCATTGCGTTTTTTTAATGCCGCAAAATATTCCCGGGAGTTTTTAACATCGACTGATTTGTCGGCATCGCCATGGAAAATCCAGACAGACGTTTTCCGGGCAAACCTGTCGGCCGTTGTGGTATCACCGCCTCCGCAGATGGGTACAGCGGCGGCAAAAAAGTCGGGATAGCGCTCGATCATATCAAAGGTTCCGAAACCACCGAGTGACAATCCCCCGACATACATTTTCTTTGGGTCTGCCAGGTTGGAAGTAATAAGGCTATCGAGTAATAGTTTTGCAAGTTTCGCGGGAGTGGTTGGTGTGGATTGAAACCTGAGGTCAATCCTTCTTCCCGAAAGGCTGGTGCTGTCGGGCCTCGATGAGATCCGGCTCCAGGCGCTGTCGTTTGGACATTGAGGGAAGATTACGATGGCCGGGAACTCGCGTCTGCTGGTATCATTGAGAAAAAGACTGCCGCCATGCTTCAGTTGTGCCTCATTATCAGAACCTCGTTCACCGCTTCCATGTAAAAAAAGCAATACAGGATATTTCTTTTGGGCCGAATAATTTTCGGGGTACATGATGCGGTAGTTCAACGTGCTACCGTCACGCGAGAAGGTTTTCTTTTCGAAGACTGCCTGTGAGCAGGCCAGGTTCGGAATCAGGATAAGAAGGAAGATGAAAAGTTTCATGTGATAGGTGTTTTGACAGTTGGCTGAAATGAATATCGCTTTTTAAAATCTTATCGCAAAATGTTGCTTTACCAGGAATTCTGAACGAAAAAAAATGATGCCGACAAAAAAAAGGTCAACCGTTAGTTTCACATCGGGATGGCATTTAATTACCTCCCAGGCTTCTTCCATTTCCCGGCTCCAATGTATATCGTCAAATATTAATATCGAGCCTGTCTGCATATAAGGGAGTACCTGGTGAAAATAGTCGATTGTAGGAAGCTTCCGGTGATTACCGTCGATGAAGACCATACCCGGAGACTCCAGGCCCGGCAATACTACGCCTAATTGCGTTTCGAAATTCCCGGTAATTATTTTTGCCGATGTTAGTCTAAGCTGCTTAAGATTTAATCTTGCCTTTTCCGCGATCAACGGCGACCCCTCGATGGAAATGGTTACCGCTGCGGAATTACCCAAGGCCAGGTAGGCAGTGGAGATGCCCAGGGATGTGCCCAGCTCAAAGATTCCCGACGGTTGGTAGAATCTTGCCATCCGAAACAAGAGCTGTCCGAATTTCCTAGGTTTTGCGGCATGCCGGGCGATCTGGCTTACCGTTCTCGAAGAACCGGAAGTTACCGTTGAACCGGCACCCAGATCCAGCACTTCGATGCTGCCATGATCTTTAACGAGATCCCTCCGAAGTTCTTCCACGCGTAAATATTCAGGATACCGGGTGCGGTCATTCAAAATTTTCTGTACAAATTCGAAAACAAAGGGCGAATGTATCCCATGTCCCTTACCGTTAGCAGCAGTGAAATAATACCTGGCATATTTTGCGGCGAGTGTAAAAGGGGAATACAAAATCTAAAAGGTGATTAATTGATTAAGCCATCCTGTCCCAAACCTGGAAGCTGTACCGATACGCATGTTTTTCATCCGTCTCGAAATCCTTGTTGGAACAAAGTTTCCAATCACTGGAATCGATCCTGGGGAAAAAAGCATCGCCTTCAAAACTGGCATGAACCCTTGTGAGATAAATGCGATCAACCCTAGGCAGTGCCTCGGTAAAGATCTCACCGCCACCAATGATAAAAGCCTCCTTCACATCAGCCTCCGCCGCCTTTTTGATCGCCGCATCAAGATCATTTACTACAGCTACGCCATCGGCTTTGAAATCAGGATT
>JBDTEB010000375.1:0-5291 GCA_039922795.1 Chitinophagaceae bacterium | reverse complement strand
AGCGAGAATCGCCGAAGGGTCAGCAAGGCCATCGAGCTCAGAAAAGATCTTCAGTTTAACTGCCTCATTTTCCGTGGCTGCCTCGATCACCAATCCGGCCCCGGTAACGGCTTCTTTCATCGAAGTAGTTATGTTCAGTCGGGCAAGAATTTCATCTTTCTCGTCCGGGGAGATGATCTCTTTGGTTATCTGGCGGTCCAGGTTTTTACTAATCGTTGCCTTGGCCCTGTCCAGTTGGTCGGGGCTTGAATCCATGAGGAAAACGTCAAACCCTGCTTGTGCAAATACGTGGGCGATGCCGTTACCCATGGTTCCGGCGCCGATGATAGTGATGAGCATTTAAAAATTTTAGTAAATTTTCTGTAACTGGCCCGAAAGTCATTTATCTACCAAAACCTACCGCTAAAGACTACTTATTTTTAAAGTCCCCGCGCTTCCAGGCCTGTATAAACTCGCCCCAGGCGAACGGATTGAAGATGTTCTGCTGGGGCATTTGTCCTGCCGAGTAGTACTTGCTGGCGCTTTGCCTGAGGGCGAAATTGGTAGCTTCGCGGCCGTCATTCGGTAAAGAACGCATCAGGATCCGGCGCTTGCTGGCGTCAGTGTTCTGCCTGGCGATTTCGAGATTGTCGTCCGGCACGTCTGTACGCACGAAGTCACGTTCAAATTGCTCCCGTGTAGGTCGGGGTTTGATGATGGTAACCGGTAAATACTGCGTATCGGTAACCATTAGCTGGATTACACTAAATTGGTTGCCTTCGAGGTTTTTCGGGATGGCCACCAGTTTTGGTTTATAGCCGATGCTTGAAAATTCAACTTCGTCGCCCTTCATCACCACTATCGAGAAAACGCCCTGATCACTACTGTAAGTACCCCGGTTCTGTCCTTTTACCATAACACTTACTGAAGGAATTCCCATCAAACTGTCGGCAGTCATCACCACACCATAAAGCTGAACCACGGAGTCTTTCAACTGCCCGAACTGGGCCTTCGCGGCAAAGGGAAGAGAAAAACTCAGCAGTAAGAGGTATCTTAAAATTTTATTCATCAGGCGATTTTGCAGGCAAAGGTTTTGGTATCTATTAGTCCGGTGGTTTCAAAAATAGTCCTAAAACTGTAAATCCTAAACAAACTGAGCAATGCATTGGTTATTTTTGCCGGATTAAGGAGTTTTTAACAAATTGTTGAAGAATGACGCAAGAGCAAATATTATCAGCACTTGGCAATGTGCAGGAGCCCGATCTGGGTAAGGACCTCGTGACGCTGAAAATGATCGAGAATATCGTGATCACCGGTAGTGAAGTCTCTTTTACCGTAGTGCTGACTACGCCGGCCTGCCCGCTTAAAGACCTGTTGAAAAACAACTGTGTAAAAGCAGTTCGTGAATATGTGAACCCGGAAGCAAAAGTTACCGTGAACTTCACGTCAAATACTACTTCGATAAGAAAGGACAATCCTGCAGTACTCCCCGGCGTGAAAAATATCATTGCGGTGATCAGCGGTAAGGGCGGCGTTGGAAAAAGCACGGTTTCGGCAAATCTCGCGCTGGCGCTGGCGCAAGGTGGAGCCCGAGTCGGGCTAATGGATGCCGATATTTATGGGCCCAGTGTGCCGATTATGTTTGGCGTTCGTGGAGAAAGGCCGATGATGAAAACCGTAGATGATAAGGGAATGATTGTTCCCCTTGAACGCTATGGCATCAAACTCATGAGCATCGGGTTATTGGTAGATGAAAAAAGCGCGGTGGTTTGGCGTGGTCCCATGGCCAGCAGCGCACTCAAACAATTTGTCGGTGACGTACTCTGGGGTGACCTTGATTACCTGGTGATCGATATGCCGCCAGGAACGGGCGATATTCACCTCACACTTGTACAGACCGTGCCGCTCACGGGTGTGGTAGTCGTTACCACGCCGCAAGACGTAGCCCTCGCCGATGCAAAGAAGGGAATCGCTATGTTTGGACAGGCTCAGATTCAGGTTCCAATCATAGGGCTTGTTGAAAATATGAGCTATTTTACACCTGCCGAATTGCCGAACAACAAATACTATATTTTTGGAAAGGAAGGTGGAAAAAGACTGGCAGAGGATTATGATATTCCCTTCCTGGGTGAGATTCCGCTTGTCCAAAGCATTCGGGAAGGTGGTGACATGGGTATTCCCGTCATGGTAAGTGATGACAAGATCAGCCGTGAGGCTTTTTCGGAATTTGCTGCTGCTGCGGTTAGAAGTATTTCTATGCGCAACGCTCATATTCCTTCAACTGAAATTGTTGAAATATTCGAATGATATTATCTACTATAAAGTTCCGAACATTTTGCCTGGGCCTGCTTTTTACCACTGTGCTTGATCTTCATAGCTATGCACAGCAGAAAATTTCCATGATAGCAAAAACTTTTGATACGGAAGCACACCGTGGCGGTCGTGGCCTGATGCCTGAGAATACCATTCCTGCCATGCTTCATGCTGTGGACCTGGGTGTGATGACACTGGAAATGGATGCGATGATCACCAGCGATAAAAAAGTGATCCTGTCCCATGACCCGTATTTTAATCATGAGATAGCCACGAAGCCTGATGGAAGCCTCGTTACTGCCGCAGAGGAAAAAAATCTGGCGATATACGGCATGACCTACGAGCAGACAAGGAAATTTGATGTCGGAATGCGTCCACATCCCAAATTCCCCCAGCAACAACATCTTAAAGTTCAAAAACCACTGCTCTCTGAATTGATCGATTCCGTGGAAGCTCATTGTAAGAAGAAAGGAATCCCGGCTCCATTTTATAATATCGAAACAAAAAGCAAACCCGAGTCAGACAACACGCTCCATCCCGCCCCGGAAGAATTCGTTGATCTGCTGATGGCTATTGTTAATCAGAAAGGTATTGCAAAAAGAACCATCATCCAGTCGTTTGACTTTCGCACCCTGCAGATTATGCATAAAAAATTTCCAAAGGTTCAAACTGCTATGCTGATAGAGCTTTTCGATAAAAGAACACTGGATCAGCAGATCCAGGCTCTCGGATTTAAGCCCACTATATACAGTCCGGAAAACTCCCTGGTAAATGCGTCACTGGTTGAGCAATGTCACGCATTGGGTATCAGGATTCTTCCCTGGACTGTTAACGACAAAGCTTCAATAGAGGCTTTTAAAAAACTGGGTGTGGATGGGATCATCAGCGATTACCCCAATCTATTTTTTGAAAAATGAACGGGTATTCCGGCCATCTCATGACAACATAAAAAACCGATGCATAGATCAGCACTTGTTGAACAGATCAGGAAAAAAAACTCGTACTTGTGCATCGGGCTGGATACCGATATCTCGCTGATCCCGAAATTCCTTCTTACAGAAAGCGACCCTGTTTTTGCGTTCAACAAAGCGATCATCGACGCTACCCATCATCTGTGTGTAGCCTATAAAATCAATACGGCATTTTATGAAACCCGCGGTGCCGAAGGGTGGACCTCCCTCCAGAAAACGGCAAATTATATCCCCTCCAACATTTTTAAAATTGCCGACGCCAAGCGCGGAGATATAGGCAACACTTCTGCGCAATATGCAAAAGCATTTTTTGAGACCATGGATTTTGACGCCATTACGGTTGCTCCCTACATGGGTGAAGACAGTGTGAGGCCTTTCCTCGATTACGGTGACAAGTGGACTATAGTACTCGCACTTACTTCCAATAAGGGAGCATCTGATTTCGAGCTGGAAAAATTGGGTGAGGTGCCACTCTTTGAAGCAGTGATGACCCGGGTCATGCGCTGGGGCAACCCCGGTAACCTGATGTTTGTGACTGGTGCCACCCAGGCCCTCTGGTTTAAAAAACTTCGAAGCATCTGCCCGGAGCATTTTTTCCTGGTGCCAGGAGTAGGTACCCAGGGTGGAGATCTTAGAAGCATATCAGCTGTTGGTCTTAATCGTGATATTGGCCTGCTCGTCAATTCGAGCCGGGGGATTATATATTCATCCGCCGGAGAAGATTTTGCCATCGCCGCTGCAGTCGAGGCCGCCAGATACCAGAAAGAGATGTTGTCTTTCTGCCAGGACAAACTGGCTTAGCGCCCGCCGCCGTGCAATGATTTAAAATATAGCCGATTTTTTCAGTCGAAGCTTTGATTTGCGTTATTTTCAGTCCCTAATAACGCAGATATGAACCGCTATTTTTACATTTTTCTATTTTCATTTTTAACGCTTACCGCAATTGCCCAGCGTGTGACCCCTGCTGTGAAGGCAAACTACCAGTTGGCTTCCCGTTTTTCCCCTAAAAAACTTGACCGGCTGGTTTTCAGTACGGCCGTGGATCCGCACTGGCTTTCCAAACCTGGCCGTTTCTGGTATCAGTACCAGACGTCCAACGGCAAAAAATGGTATCTGGTAGATGCTGTTAAAGGAACCAAACAGCAGTTGTTCGACAACGATAAACTGGCCGCGGCGATCACAAAAATTGTAAAAGACCCTTTCGACGGTCAAAACCTGCCCATCGACAGCATGAAATTTATTAAAGATGAGACAGCACTGCAGTTTGAAGTAAAAAGCAGTATCGAAGTTAAAACTCCTGATACAACTGCTTCAGGCGCTACAAAAGGTGGAGCAATCACCAGTGGTCGTGCTGCTGCTGCAAAGCCTTCTACAACCACTAGAAAAGTATTTTATTTCGAATACGATATTGCTTCAGGCACGGTGACAGAGCTGAAAGAAGTGAATAAACCGAAACGTAAACCGGTTTGGGCGTCCATTTCACCGGACAGCCAGACGATCGTCTTTTCAAAAAATTTCAATCTCTATTATATGGACAGGGCCAATTATATAAAGGCCCAGAAAAATGAGGATGACAGTACTATAATCGAACATGCCCTTACCACTGATGGTGTTGAATTTTTCAGTTATGGTGGTGGAGGCGGTGAAAATAATGTAGAAAAAGAACGCAACCGCAAGAAGAGAAAGTTTGCCCAGGTAGCCTGGTCTCCGGATTCGAAAACCTTTGCGATGAGAAAGACTGATGACCGCAAGGTTAAAGACCTCTGGGTAATAAACAACATAGCGGAGCCTCGGCCCACACTGGAAACTTTTAAATACCCCATGCCTGGTGAGGCTGAGCAGCCTATAGCTTATGTACTTCTTTTTGACAATGTAAACCATACATACAAAACACTGGGCACTTCACTTTTCAAGGACCAGGATATTTCCATCTCGAATGCGGTTCAGTTGAAGAAAAACCGGGACAGCGAATTTAGAACCAGCACCTGGCTCGGCAACGCTGATAAATTTTATGTCACCCGCACAAGT
>JBDTEB010000374.1:0-2675 GCA_039922795.1 Chitinophagaceae bacterium | reverse complement strand
ATCTTTATCAAAATTGAGTTATGAAGTCATGCCTGCTTGTTTTTGTTTCAGTGATCTCTTGCCTGTATTCCTTCGGGCAATCGAGGCCTTTCAACGGGCTTGACATGAACCTGGGCAATCTCTATCGCCTCTCTCCAGCGAAGTCCAGGTCTATCAGTCCCGAAAATCTAACCGGTGAACCCGGCAAAGGTGGGAACATGGAATTGGCCAGTGGCACCGCCAGAGACGCTGCAAAGGATCTCGGCAAAACCTGGAAGGTAAATCCGTTTGTTGTGATCCCGGCAGGTCAAACATTTACGCTTGCGGAGATCAACGGATCAGGTGCCATACAGCATATCTGGATGACGCCAACAGGCAACTGGAGGTTTTCAATACTGAGATTTTACTGGGATGACGAGAAAGAACCCTCCGTAGAAGTTCCTGTAGGGGATTTTTTCGGAATGGGATGGGGTGTTTTTGCGCCCATGAATTCACTCGCCATCACGGTTAATCCGGGCAGCGCCTTTAATTGTTACTGGACCATGCCTTTTAAAAAGAAGTGCAGGATCACGATGACAAATATTGCGACTGAAACGATGCGATTATACTACCAGGTTGATTATACGCTGACTGAAGTGCCGGATGATGCAGCCTACTTCCATGCCCAGTTTCGCAGGGCCAATCCTGTAAAGGACGGGATCTGTGTGCTGGTTGACAGTATCAGGGGTCGTGGCCAGTATGTTGGCACTTATCTCGCCTGGGGCGTGCGTAACAAAGGATGGTGGGGCGAAGGGGAAATCAAATTTTATATGGATGGCGATACAGAATACCCGACAATCAATGGAACAGGAACAGAAGATTATTTCTGTGGTTCGTATAATTTTGATGTGCAGGGGAAATATCATGAATTCAGTACTGCCTATGCGGGCCTGCACCAGGTTATCCGCCCCGACGGGCTGTATAATTCACAGCAGCGTTTTGGCATGTACCGCTGGCATATTGCTGATCCCATCAGGTTTACAAAAAGTTTAAAAGTTACCATCCAGGACCTGGGCTGGAAAAGCGGTGGACGCTACCTTGTGCAGCAATCCGACATCAGCTCGACAGTTTTCTGGTACCAGCAGGATGGTCACAACACATTCCCCAAACTGCCTTCAAAAGATCTGCTCGAACAAAATTAATCGGCTCCCGAAATAGCCAGGTCTCAACAATCTTCCGCCGACAGGGCTTCGTTGAAATGATAAAAAGGGTATTTTCGACCTGTATTTTTTAATCGGTTCCCGCTCACCACAATTATATAAACAGATATGATCAGACGCTCATTCATTTCAAAGATGGCTAAAACCATGGCTACGGCTTCGTTGTTTCCAACCATCATAACGGCTGCAGACCGCAGACGTAACCTGGTATCGATGTCGCGCGAAAAGCAGATCTATCAGCCCAATGATATGATAAATGTTGCGCTTATCGGCGCAGGCGGTATGGGCAGTGCTGATACCAATGTGTCCATCACAGTGCCAGGAGTAAAGCTGGTAGCGGTGTGTGACCTTTATGATGGCAGACTAACCAGCGCAAGGCAAAAATGGGGCAACGACCTTTTTACCACCAGGGACTATAGAGAAATTCTTTCGCGTAAAGATATTGATGCAGTGATCATAGCCACTCCCGATCACTGGCACAGGGAAATTTCTGTGGCTGCCATGAATAGTGGTAAAGCGGTTTATTGTGAGAAACCAATGGTGCACGATATCACAGAAGGTCCGGCGGTGATCGCAGCCCAAAATAAGAATAAGGTTGTTTTTCAGGTGGGTAGCCAGGGCATGAGTTCCCTTGGAAACGAACAAGCCAAAAAGCTTTTAAAAGCGGGAGCGATAGGGCAGCTGAACTATGCCGAGGGATTCTGGGCCAGGAATTCGCCGGAAGGGGCCTGGCAATACCCGATTCCTGCCGATGCTTCCACAAAAACAGTGGATTGGGACAGCTTCATCTCAAACACCACAAAACGCAGTTTCGACCCATTGCGATTTTTCCGCTGGCGCAACTATCGCGATTATGGTACCGGGGTTTCCGGCGATCTTTTTGTGCACCTGTTTTCCAGTCTGCATTTTGTGACCAATTCTATCGGTCCGGAAAAGATTGTGGCCACAGGGGGGTTAAGATATTGGAAAGATGGGCGGGAGGTTCCGGATGTAATGCTGGGCATGTTCGACTACCCGCAGACAGCTGCGCACCCCCCGTTCAATCTTTCCCTGCGTGTAAATTTCGTTGACGGAACCGGGGGTACAAATTACCTGCGAATGGTTGGCAGCGAAGGTTCCATGACGGTTGAATGGGATAAGGTAACGTTGTATAAAAACCAGGGTTACTCAGCCACCGACGATCCACTGCTTTCAAATAAACCCGAATCATCAAAAGAATATGTTTACGATCGAAAAACCATAATCGCCCCGGACAAATTGGAATACACTGCCGAAAAGGGTTACAAGGGAGCGCATTTTGATCATCACTATAATTTTATTCATGCGATCAGAAACAAATTAACCGTTTCCGAAGATGCCCTTTTTGGATATCGTGCCGCTGCACCCGCCCTACTTTGTAACGACAGCTACTTTAATAACAGGATCATGCAATGGGATCCTCAGAACCTTAAAGTTTTGACTAAATAATAATTGTATGAGAAAGAAAATTCGGGTATT
>JBDTEB010000373.1:0-4913 GCA_039922795.1 Chitinophagaceae bacterium | reverse complement strand
TCCCCCTCGTTAAGCGCGTGTTCGACGTGGTATTCTCAGGATTTGCCTTGCTGATGCTTAGCCCATTGTTTTTGATTATCGCAATTTTGATCAGGGCCGAATCCAGGGGGCCGATATTTTATTATTCCCTGAGAGTAGGTTGTGGATATAAGATATTCAAGTTCTATAAATTCCGGTCGATGGTAACCGGCGCCGACGCTCGCCTGAAAGATTTATCTCATCTAAACCAGTACAATTCCGGCAAGGCGGCAGCAGTTACACCGAATGAGCAGGTAAAGGAATTGTGCGAATGCTGCGAACAGCTTGGCAGCGGATGTTCCAACCCTTTATACTCCGATGATAAAGTGGTATGTGAAACCCTGCATAATCTGCGGAAGAAGGCCAGTGGCGATGCTGCATTTATTAAAATCAAAGACGATCCCAGGATAACCCGACTTGGAAACTTCATCCGGAATTTGAGTATTGACGAACTGCCTCAGCTATGGAATGTTTTTATTGGAGATATGTCTATTGTTGGGAACCGGCCATTACCACTTTATGAAGCAGAAAAAATTACCACCGATAAATATTCTCTTCGTTTTATGGCGCCGGCAGGAATCACCGGCCTTTGGCAGGTAGAGAAGAGAGGGAGAGGAGAAATGTCAGAATCAGAAAGGCTTTTGCTGGACAACGATTACGCCAGGACACACAGTTTCAGGAATGATATCAAACTTATTATGAGAACTATTCCTGCGATATTTCAATCTGAAAATGTATAATTCCAAGAAATGAATTTCAAAAAATTTAGCCTGGCAGCAGTAATAATTGTTTTTATATTTTCTGCATCTTTTAATGCCGCTGCTCAACTTCCCGGGCTGGATTCACTGCTTAAAAAGGCCTTGATCACTGACAGGCTGCTTCCCATACTGATAGACTCGGCGGTAAGATTTTCACCGGATATGAGAAGAACCCGTGGCAACCAAAATTATGCGCAAGCAAATGCGCACATCAGCAAGAATGCCATTTTAAATGCATTCAACCTTCAGTCGTCATATATGTATGGAACAAATTATACGGCCATCAGTGACAAGTCCGTCGCCATAAATAACAACAATCTTACTACTGCTCAAACCGGGTTTTATAACGTGGGGGTAGGATTTCAATTACCGATTTCATCCATTATCAACAGGAAGTACATCATTAAATCGGGTCAGTCACAAATTGACATGGCCAAAGCAGAGACGGCTAACCTGGAATTACTTATTAAACAGGAAGTGATCAGGTTGTATCACGAGTTTAAACTTGCGCACAAGATGATGCTGCTTGGTAATATAAACAGGCAAACCACGCAGATCAATAAATCCATGGCCGAAAAAGATTTTACCAATGGACAGCTCACCATTGACAAGCTCAGTATTGTGCTGGAGAGTTATAACAAATCTTTACTGGAATATGAGACTTACCTGAACAGGTTCCAGGAAACATACATGCAGCTTGAAGCGTTTACAGGAACCAATTTATCAGGGTTAATTATCAATTCAAGATGAGCTTTGTTTATTTTCTCAAACTTCTGCACAAAAAATTATTGTGGCTGCTGGTAATTCCGATAGCTATGGCTATCTCAATCTTCTACTTTACCAGGCATGAAGTAAAAGTCTATTCCTCGGAGTCTGTAATCTATACCGGCATTGCATCCGGCTACAGCCTGAGCGGAAATAACAAGGCGGATTTCTTTGGCACAAGCAATGCTTTTGATAATCTTTTGTCACTCATTAATTCCAGAGAGACAAAGGAAGAAGTCGCCATTAACCTGCTTGCGGGTCATTTGCAATTGAAAAAACATGATCCGTCCGTGCTATCATGGGATTCTTTTGAAAAATTACGTGGGCTGATTCCCGACAGTATTCGTAATAGATTGGTGCGATCTGACCAGGCTAATACTGTTCTTGCTCTAAAAAGCTACCTCTCAGGCGAAGAAGGAAACCCTATCTATTCCCTCATAAATTCTGATAACCCGGTTTATTCGATTAGCGCGATGGATAATATCAAGGCGTTGCGTATAAACAGCAGCGATCTTATAAAAATTTCATATTCCACGAATGATGCGGCGATCTGTAAACACACGCTGGAGTTGCTGGAAGAATGTTTTATGAGAAAGCACAGGCTTCTTAAGGAGGGGCAATCTGAATCCGTGGTTACTTATTTTGAAAATGAGACGCGGAATGCTTTTAACCGGTTAAATGATGCGGAGCAACGCTTTCTGGATTTCAACAGAGAAAATGATATTATTAACTACTATGAACAAACGAAGGCGGTCGCAGTAGAAAAAGAGAATCTGGACGTGCAGAAGCACAATATGCAGATGGATAAAATGGCCAACACCAAAAGCCTTGACCTGGTAAATAGCAACCTCAAAGGAAAATTATACCAGAGTGAGTACGGTACCGCTGTTCTCAGGGATAGGGAGTCACTGTCAGACGTGTACAGCAAAATGGCCACAGATAACCTGATTGGAAGAAATGATCCTGATCACCAGCAAAAAGCTGACAGTCTGGAAAAGCTTTCTGCTTCTCTTGAGAACAGGCTTTCCAGATCGGTGGATAATCTATATTCTGAAACCCTTACCCCCAACGGAATACCCACTAAAAACGTGCTTGACGAATGGTTGCGAACATCTCTGAATGTAGAGCAAAGCAAGGCGAGACTCACGGTTATGGCAGACCGAAAAAAAGAGTTCGAGGAACAATACCGGAAGTATGCTCCACTGGGCGCTACTTTAAAGAAGATTGAAAGGCAGATCAACGTGTCTGAGCAGGAATATCTGGAATTACTTCACGGTTTGAACATGGCCAAACTTACTCAGCAAAACAACGAACTGACCACTAAATTAAATATTGTTGATGAACCCTATCTTCCGCTAAAAGCCAATCCGTCGAAAAGGATGGTTCAGGTGATACTGGGTTTTGTGGTAGGTTTCGTGCTTGTGCTGGCCGTTATATTAGCCAGGGCGCTCGTGGACAGGAGCGTTCAGCATCCGAAAAATGCACATAAACTGATCAAACTTCCCCTGCTGGGCGTTTTTCCACTATTGAACATGTCAGAAGAATACCTTTCGAAAGCCAGGTTGCGAATCGTTCAACAACTTTTGTCCAGGCTGGATCCCGAAAAGATCCCTACTTCCATTGGCATTGTAAGCATCCAGGAGAATGAAGGAAAATCAACCTTACTGGGGATGCTTTCTGACGAACTGATTCGGCTTGGTTATACGATAAGCATTCTCAAGACTAGCGGTGACGAACAAACGCCGGAGGGGAATACGGAAATTGTATTAAGGGAGTTTCGCGCGCTTGACACCTTAATCTTCAAGCCGGGCTCATTCCCAAAAATGGACCATACCATTCTTGTGTGTCGTGCGAACAGGATCTGGGGAGACCTTGACAATGAACTGCTACATCTGTTTACCAAAACGACCGGGAATAAGCCACTATTGATATTAAATGGTGTTGAGGCTGATTTTGCTGAGCCATATATCGGCGAGGTACCGAAGCAACGATTTTTTCTGAGGGCGTATTTCAAAAGAATCTTCAGGATGCAATTTGGCAACAAAAAGAACTTCACGACCTAATTGATTATCCCGATGAAAAACAAACAGGTTATTACACAAGCAATGGCATTTGCCAGCCAGTTGTTTCCTGCTATCGTAGGTGTATTTTCTTTTATGCTTCTGGTTCGTGTGACACGCACTGAAATTCTGGGGCAGTATATTATTTACCTCGCTGCTGTCGTCTTATTCGAAATGATCAAGTCGGGAGGCCTGCAGTCTGCCCTGGTCATGCGCGTTTCTAACAACGATCCTGAGATGCAAAAATGCATCACCGGCAGTGCCTACTGGCTGGGAGGAACCGTTTCCCTGGCGATATCCCTGATATTGGGGATTTGTTTTTTCTCGGGTTTATTCTCTGCCCAACCTGCGATCCGGGTTTTCTGCGGATGGTATGCCTGCCTCGGGATCCTGACCTTACCACTTCATCTGGCGGAAGCATCCGCGATTGCGCGGCAGGATCTGAAGTTTTTACTTTACCTGAGACTGGCGCAGAGTGCAAATGCCCTTATTACCGCCTTGTATGCCTGGATGTATGTGGGCAGCCTGGAGAGCTTCGCAACAGTTCACCTCCTTTTTACGCTTGCGCTGGTCGTCTTAGTTTTAGCCTTTAAAAAAACGAATCCGCTGTTGGTCAAATTTAAAACATGGAAGGAAGTAAAGACCCTGATTCACCTCGTAAAATACACCATGGCAACACTGGCAACTACTAACATGCTAAAAACGGCGGACACCTTTCTCATCGGCAGTTTTATGGGACCGGAGTCGGTTGCACGCTATGCCATACCGCTTAAACTGACCGAACTTTTTGAAATACCTATCCGCAGTTTGAGCACAACGGCATTTCCGCAACTCGCAAAGAAATACAATAACCGGGACTTCAGTTCTTTCAAACAAAATTTTATCGAGTACCTCTCGTGGGCGTATTTGTTATATATTCCGGCCCTTGTGGCTGCGTTTATTTTTGCTCCCTACATCGTGGTTTTATTCGGCGGTCAGCAGTATGCAGGTACGGCATCTATTTTTCGGATACTCATCCTGGCGGGCTTTTTTCTACCCGCAAACAGGATGACAGGAATAAGTCTCGATGCCATTCAGCAACCGGGAAAGAATTTTAAAAAAGTGCTGGTGATGGCGGTCATCAACATAAGTGGCGACTGGTTGGCCATAAGTTTCTCTCATGACCTTAATATGGTCGCCTTTGTTTCTGTTGTTAATGCCTGCTGCGGAGCAGTGCTCGGATGGTGGATGCTTACAGCTTCCGGGATGCTCCAGGAAGGAAACGTTTTCAACAATATGTACTTGTACAGTAATCAACTCATCAGACAACGTC
>JBDTEB010000372.1:0-3207 GCA_039922795.1 Chitinophagaceae bacterium | reverse complement strand
GCACCTTCAGAAAGACCATATTCAATGGCCTTTCTCAGGTTGGTCATAAATAGTCCGGGACTTCTGAGATCTGCCGAGGTGATACAGAAAGGAATTTTTGCTTTTTCCATCACACCGAGGTTCATCGGTTGCATCTCCCAGTTCTTCATATCAGCGAGCGAGACCATCCTGGCATCCGCCGGATCTTCCACGTCAGTTGCCTGCGGGAAATTCACGTTGAGGATATATGTGGCTTTTGTAGAAGCAATCTCTTTTATTCTCTGAAATTCGTTTCCGCCACCTTTAATGATATACTGAACACCAGCCTCATCGCCGATCCTGTCAGAACGCATATCATTCCACTTGTCGTTTGATTCGATGATCTGCGGCAGGGAAGTATTGTCCAGCATCGCCTGAAGGCTAAGATTCACCCCTTCTTTTTCAGGTTTGCTTTTATACCATTGAGCATCGAGATAGGTCTGTCTCAACAAGGCGATGACACCCATCATCGAGGAGGGATAACTTTGAGCCGAAGTGCCTTTTGACAGAGAAAAATGAGCCGAAGCTCTTTCTTTAACCATGACCATTTGATCCGGTAAATCGGCAAGCGTTACCACTGTGCCCGTTCCGCGGGCAATACCATCTTTCATGTGAGTTAGAACGGTTCCGAATCCAACATCTCTCAGTGCTTTGGCTTTTGCTTCATCCGCATCAAAAATCTTGTATGCTTCTGTTTCAGGATGGATAGCCTGGTTCCAGCCGTATGAGCCCTTGGCGTTGCTAGTCAGCTGGGCTTGTCCACCAAATCCACCAAATCCGCCAAACCCACTGGCACCGGCTACCGCGCGGGTTGGTGCCGAGATGCCATAGTCAGTATAAATGTCAATAAAAGAGGGATAAATGAATTTTCCTTTACAATCGACGACGATCGCTTCTTTTGGTGCAAGACCATCCGCGCCAACGGCAAGTACTTTGCCATCCTTTACAACGAGGGTGCCATTTGTTATCGTCGTTTTCCCGTCCTTTACAATGGTGGCATGAACAAGTGCGTAAACAGCATTTTTCGGATCAGCCACCCCATTCACGGGAAAGGTTTCCTGGGCGTTTGACTGAAAGAAGGTAAGCAGTCCGCCAAGCAATATCATATGATATTTACCAGGACGGAAGACAAAGAATTTCCTCATAAGTCTGATTTTTGATTTCGGTTTGAGCATGAAGCTACTTGAATGGAAACAAAATTTAACTTACGTTAACTAATTTTATTTATTATTATTCAAAACCCCGAACAATCACCTTGAATATAGCTTCCTACATCGATCACACTGTGCTAAAGCCCGAAACAAGCCTGGCAGAATTGGAACAGGTTTGCAGGGAATCGGTGGAGTACGGCTTTGCTGCCGTATGCATTCCGCCCCCGTTTGTAAAACGTGCGAAGATCATTCTTGCGCCGACCGACGTCAAAGTGGCCACAGTCATCGGTTTTCCGTTCGGATATTCTGCTACCGAGGCAAAGGTTGCCGAGGCCGTTCTTTCGCTTGTTGACGGCGCCGATGAATTGGATATGGTGATCAACCTGGTTGCTTTAAAAATGAAAGACTGGGACTTTCTGAAACGGGAGATCTCATTATTGGTTGAAGTGACGCATAAGAATAACGGCCTGCTGAAGCTGATCATCGAAAGTGGCATCCTTAGTGAAGAGGAAATTCTTGCCTGCTGTGAACATTTTGGAGGATTGGGGATTGACTACATGAAGACGTCTACCGGCTATGCTGCGAAAGGTGCCACGCTGAAGGCCGTGCGACTGATGAGACTGGCTTTGCCGAAGGGGGTCAGGATTAAGGCTTCGGGAGGCATCCGAGATTATGAAACCGCGAAAGCTTATATCGAGTCGGGTGCCGACCGCCTGGGCTGCAGTGCAAGCGTCGCCATAGTAAAAGGTGGCGATAACCTCACCTTGTCATGAAAGATGAATGGACTAAATTTGCAGCTATGAAATACGGATTGATGATCCCGGGCATTTTTCTGGCCCTTAGTTTACAGGCGCAAAAAGATACAGGAATGGTAACGGTTCACAAGGATTCCCGCCTGGCCATGCTGGTTAAAAAGCAGGTGCAGATCAATGACGAGACCACTCGCGGAAGCAGGCGTTCCATGCCAGGTTTCAGGATCCAGATCTCCAACAGCACCGATCGTAATAATGCCCTGGAAGCCAAGACCCGGGTGTACAAACTGTACCCCGAACTCAAAGCCTATCTTCAATACCAGTCACCTTATTATCGGGTGAAAGTGGGTAATTTCAAAACCAGGCAGGAAGCGGAAGGGTATCTCCGCGATCTTGCGAAAGACTTTTCTGCCAATATATTTATCGTCAGGGACACGATTGAAGTAAAACCTGAAACCGACACAACCTCCGATCTGCAATAATAAAACGGGCTGCAAGGGCAGCTTTCCCTTAATGTTCAAGGCCTCATGCTAAAAGACAAAATTCATGCGCTGGCGGAGAAATATTCTCCTGAATTTATCGCCACACGCAGAAAGCTTCACGCAAATCCTGAGTTAAGCTACCAGGAATTTGAAACGTCAAAATTCATCCAGGAATATCTTTCTTCGCTGGGCATCCCGTTTTCGATAAAGGCCACTACCGGCGTGATCGGTTTGATTGAAGGTAAAAACCCTTCCAAAAAAATCATCGCCCTGCGGGCAGACATAGATGCGTTGCCCATTCAGGAGGAGAATGATGTTCCCTATAAATCGATGAGACCGGGTATCATGCACGCCTGTGGGCACGATGTACATACTTCCGTCTTAATGGGCGCATCGAAGATCCTTCACGAACTCAGAGATGACTGGGAAGGAACCGTAAAATTGATTTTTCAACCCGGCGAAGAACGCAACCCCGGGGGGGCAAGTATATTAATTAAGGAGGGGGTGCTCAAAGATCCTGCTCCCACAGCAATTTTCGGACTTCATGTTCATCCTGCGCTTGAAACTGGCAAGTTGAGCTTCAGGGGTGGTAAAGTGATGGCAAGCGCAGATGAGATCTTTATCACGATCAGGGGTAAGGGCGGTCATGCCGCCGCTCCGCATACAACCATCGATACGATATTGGTAGCCAGTCATGTAGTTGTTGCACTGCAGCAGGTAATCAGCCGAAACCGGGATCCATTCTCCCCATCCGTTCTTTCCATCACTTCCTTTCAGGGAGGCCATACCACCAATGTGATTCCA
>JBDTEB010000371.1:0-4960 GCA_039922795.1 Chitinophagaceae bacterium | reverse complement strand
ATCTCTTCAGTAAGCGGTGGCATTCCTTTTTGCTGAGGCATTTCGCCAAATCGGTTTAAGCCGCTAAATTCTCCACCAAAAGCAGATTTGTAAAAATTAAAAACTGTCTCGCAGTTTCCTTCAAAAGCTAAATAAGCATTTACCGTTGGCATATTTCGTATTTTTGATTACAATTTATAGGATTTAATTGGTTGTTGTAATTTTCAATAGTTCAGATTTTCATCTATATCATAGCTCATCCCTTTTAAACTAAGCAGTTTGCGCATCAAACTTATTTGGCCAAAAAGATAATCCTCCCTGCCGATGCACATGCTGATCATGCTCAGGACACTTTCCGGTACAAAAGTAATGTTCATGCCAAATGAAAGGCTTTATCCAATTGTTCATCTTTTACCGTTACTAATTTTTGATACACTATAGGGAAAATGGTTGCAAAACTTTTCCTCAACGCTTCCAATGCGGAATAGTCAAAGCTTTCGCCCAATTCCCCGCCTTCTTTGAGGAAGTCTTCGTAAGGGTCTTTATCGGCTATTCCCACCAAATTGCCTGTCATCCACATAACATTGTTGGTCTTATGTCGATACGTTTCAATGCGGTTTCTTCTGTAATACCATCCAAGACATTTTCAAAAATAGTTGAACTCATAGTTATGACTATTATTTAATCAGAAGAAATAAGCCACTACCCTGATTGATAGAAGCTGAATAAGTTTTTGAGAAATCACCGACTGACTGCTTTTTATAAATGTCTTTTATATTGACTGTTTTTATTGTAAATTCCGGTGAAGTTGACCCAAAGCCGCCAGTACAAATCATCTTTAAATCGTTATGGTGAAAAAGTTGATAGGGTCGTTGTTTTCCCACTTAAATCCAACGATTGGATAAATTCACAGATACTCAAAATGCTTCCTTCAATGTGAACCGCCATGGTCCGTAGTCTATCGCAGGGAATCTTTTTCACAGTTACCAGGTCGGTATTCATTTTATCCAGAGAAAACCGAGCATGAAAATAATGACTCTCATCAGCTTTCAAATCCCATGAGCCAAAGAGCAGGTATCCAAGATCAGCACAACGCGTATATTGATTCAGAGAATAGATTTCATTCTCATCTGGTGCTGTGTTATGATACAATGCGGCGAGGGTAGCTCCGGGATAGTTCAGTTTCCCGACATCCCGTATCGTTTCGGAAGATGAAGGAGATGAAAACTTTGGGTTGATTTCAAATTTTATGCGGATCATACTGGCATTCCGGTAGGCTAGGGTGATCTTCCGTTTATATTTTTCTAAATCATTCACGTCAGGGGATCCGCCATTTTTATAACTATCCACAAGCTGGTCGGAAGCATTTTGGAAATCATTATAGTACCAGCTATGCCAGGCGTTCAGCGAGTCCTTATTAATGATAAAAATAAAACTGATGGAATATTCGTATGGAGGTCTTATGTTATATGGAACCAATTCCATATCACCGTTCGCCTTGTGTCGGGATGCTCCGGCGCCGGCCATTTCCGTGTATTCGTACATCTCCCATTTCCGGGCATCTGCTATTTCCTGCATTTGGTTTTTGAATTTCTCCCGCAACTGATTTTGCATCGCAATCTCCTGTGACAGAATCAGATTCCGAATACAGGCACCTGAATCCTGCGCCGCCTCCATGTCACCGGTCTCAGGACAGTCGGCTGGAAATACATCGCAGTTCTGCGCATTCGCCTGGAGACTGAAAAACATGCAGAGAACGAAAAGAAATTTCATAGAAAAGTTAATAATCGAATCTTATTGTAATGTTTATCTATTCAGTGAATTAAAATATTCCTCCGAGTTTACATTTTTACAAATTCCACTCGCCGGTTATTGGCCTTCCCTTCCGGCGTATTATTGTCTGAAATGGGTTTGATATCTCCAAATCCTTTGCTACTGAGCCGGGAAGCGGGAATACCCGAGGATATCAACTGTGCTTTCACGGCATCGGCCCTTTGTTGAGATAAGACCAGATTATGAGTGGGGTCACCGGAATTATCGGTATGTCCTTCTATTTCAAATCTGATATCTGGATTGTCCTTCATGATCTTCACAATCATATTGATGGTTCCCATGCTCTCGGGTTTGATGCTCGCTTTGTTGACGTCGAAATTAATCCCGTGAGTGATGATTTTCGATTCTGTAAATTTCTTACCGATCATATTCATTTCACCTCCAGAGGCGATGCGGACATTATTAAAAATAATGGGCGCTTCCGGTGAACCGATTCCGCCAAATTCCACATATTTCGGATGAATGCCAGCGCTGGGCATCACCAGCACACGATACTGATCGAGATAACATTTCATTTGCTGGTCTTTGAGAATGATTGCCCCGTGATGCCATTTACCGGGCAGGGATTCGGGTGAGCCGGGGAAGCTGCCGCTTAAGTCGTTCGGGAAATAATTGGTGGAAACAGAGCCATCTTCACTATAGGTAACGATGCCTTCTGTTCCCTCCGTTTCAATCAGGAAAATACTGATCCCGTATCCTTCTTTAATATAATAATCAAATTCAATCGTGAAAGGTTCAGACAGATAGGCATGTGTTTTCATGCGTGGCCCCACCCGTACAAAATTTCCTTCCGTCAGGAAAAAAGCAGGCGTACCCTCCAGTTTATTGACGACAGCCTGCCCCTTGGTGAGTTCCCAGCGGGCGGGAAATTCTCCGTCGCGGTCATCGGTAAAGAGATCTTCAAATAATACTTTATCGCCGGGAACAAAATCGTAACTCTGGTAAGAACTAATGGAGGTCGTTTTTGAATCGGCATCCTGGGCATGAATAAAAAGAACGCTGCAGCAAAAACCAAGCAGAAAGAATATTTTTTTCATGTGAAAAGGTTTATGGATCAAAGAATATCTGTCTACATTTAAAATAAGATGTTGTTATTTCAATTTCTTAACTTCGACGTTGACACTCGCTGAAATGGGTCCGATAGTATTTACAAAAGATGCCTTGAATGCCAGGATACTTTTCGGATCAAACATATCCTATACACGGATACGTCCCATGCGCGGCAAAATCCGCGGCTCATTCTTTGTGTTTTGCGACAGACCTTTATTGGCCTGTTGATGCATTTCGGATTCTCCAAGATTTTTTGTCTGCGACTGACTCCCCATTTGCGATTGCATAGCCTGCATTTTTTGTATATCTGCCTTTCCCTGGGAAGATTGAAAATAAGATGGATCATGGGAAGGTTCCTTAATCCGTTGAGTCAATGCGATCATTTCTTCGGCATTGCCTGTATTGGTCGACTGGTTTTGCATGATCTGCTCTGGACTCAGGTATTGCAGGACGTCGAGGTATGCCATACCATCCATTACAAAAGGTTGCCCGGCCACGGCAGGGAATGATTGTGATGTTCCGGGAGAATAAATAATCTTGCCTTGATCAATGTCTGCTGTATAGTGTATCTGTTTATTATTGCTTTTAAAAATCCATTCCACTTTTCCATTTTGTGGGCATACCGTATTGAATGCAATCGTTGCGGTAACCGGTGAACCATTCTTAGGATTAATTTTATCAATGGTAAAAAGAAAGGGAATTGTATAAGCTTTGGGGCTGATAGAGGTCGAGCACTGCGTTAGCGCAGCTTTCGCGATATTCAAATCCATATTCTGCGTTTTATCGGCAGGGGCGAGCATATAACTGCCGTCCGCCTGCATCTTCAGATTGGCATAGGATTCACCTTTGTATTTGTATTGAAGACCTTCGGAACCATTCGCTTCAAATGTTACGGTAAGCCTGTATTGTGCATCCAAGATTGTAACATTACAGATCAGGGTAATGGCTTCTTTTGTTTCCCCTGGAGCGCGCACTGTTACAGCATTAGCCACCGGGTTTCGAGAAGTCGCTATGGCAGGTGCAGTATAAGTTGCTTTATTTAAGGATAAATTTACAGAAAGACTTCCTTCGGAAGGATTCTGGCTATTGGCCTCATGTCCGTTAATGGTCCATTTTAAAACTTCCAATGCCGTTACGTCAGCCATCGCTCCTTGTACATTTACGTATTCCAGGTTCAGCTCAAATTTTTTTCCGGGAGCAATGGTTTTTGAATATCCAGGATAAAAGACATCGCCATAATTACCCTGCGCTATTAACAGGATGCTGGAAAATAAAAAAAGGTGAATCAGCAAAACCCTTTTCATAAAGGCTGATTTAAGGAATAAAAATGAATTAAAAAGCGTAGCCGGTCACAATCAACAATGTGCGGATTAAGCTAATAATCAGAAAAACCCCGGAAGAAAAACCTATATCGTTATATAAATATAGAAATTTTTAATAATTTTTTGAAAATTTTGAGCAGCAAGACCACTAAAACCTGTTTTTTACTGCCCCCTTAAAATTGATTACCCAAATCATTGATGGTTAATTTAACTAGGAATGAGCTGATGACAGTCCGCGGGATCCGGCTCGCCGGTCTAACCTGTCCCAGGTATCTACCTAATTAACTGGCTCGGCAGTCGCGATTTGCTTTCTTTGCGGAAGTCCCTTGCCTTCGTTTATCAGCTTGGCCAAACTGTCTTTGATATATTGGTCCCAGCCTTTTACACAGTTATCATAACATTCTACCTCGGGAACTAACCCAACATGCATAAACTGGATTCTGGCTGAATCTCCTTCAGTCGATATTTCAAAGACGATCCGGGTGTCCTTCCATTCTTTTTTGTCAGCCAGCCAGTGGAGGTAGCAGTCGGTGACATTCCATACGACCTTTTTATCCCGAACGGATTCGACTATTTTCATCGTAACAAAGGCTTCTCCAAAATGGGTAGTAAAAACATCGTTCAGCTTTTCTGATCTGCCCTCTATATTTTCTGTCCACCATGCGGCAACATTATTAATATTTTTGAATGCTTCGTTTTCGGTGGCTTTGACCAGGATCATGGCCATGTAGTCGTGCTTTTGCATTTTGTTTAATTTTTAATTTTTAAGTTTGTTT
>JBDTEB010000370.1:0-2647 GCA_039922795.1 Chitinophagaceae bacterium | reverse complement strand
GTCAAGAACAATCAGGGTCTTGTTTGCCAGACCGCCGTAGGCCCCTGCCAGTGGACCCCAGTCGACAGTTGGCGCTTCCTGTTTCACAAACTGGAAGAAAACATCCAGGCTCAGATTTTTATATCTGAATTCATTGGAGAACCCGCCAAAAAATTTAGGCAGGGTCTGTCCCAGTACCACCCAGTCATTCGCCTGGTTGATCAGCCCGTCTTTGTTCACATCAAGAAATTCGGGAACGCCGGTTGCGGCATTAATGCCTGTAAATTGATAACCCCTGATGATCCTTGTGCTTTTGCCAATCTCGTAAGCGGCAGCGTCACCTGAGCTGTTCAGGTTGTCATAACGGAGAAGCTTATTCGAAAGAAGAGAAATATTCAGCGAAGTATTCCAGCTAAAGTTTTGCGATTTTACATTTACCGTGCTCAGATCGAATTCCCAACCCCTGTTTTCGACCAGCGCCGGAAAATTGGATGTATAGGAAGTGAAACCGGACTGCGAAGAAAGTGTTTGTCCCACCAGTTGATTGTCTGAGCGGTTGTTGTAATAACTGGAAGTGAGAAATATTCTGTCACCGATAAAACCGAGTTCCAATGCGGCTTCCAGCTTCTTGTTCCTTTCCCAGCTAAAAGACGGGTTGAAGGCCCTGTCAGGAACCAGGCCTGCCAGGCCGCCGTATGCAAAACTCGAGGGAGACCAGCTGTCGAGATATTGATAGTCGCCAATCTGATCGTTCCCGGTTATCCCGTAACTGCTTCTCAGTTTACCAAAGCTCAGGAACGGCAAAGCACGTTTTACAAGATTCTCTTCAGAGAATATCCATGCCGCACCTATGGCGCCGAAATTTCCAAATTTATTCCCATCACCAAAACGTGATGATCCGTCGCGACGGAAAGTGAGGTTGGCAATATATTTTGAATTGATGTCGTAATTTAATCTCCCATAAACAGCCTGGTATTTATATTCGGAGTAACTATAATTTCTCAGCGTTAGTGCACTTGCCGCGGCCCTGTTTTTTAACAACGCATCGCTTGAATAACCCGTTCCCAAAAAGTAAAACCCTTCCTGTTTGGTTTGTTGAAATGTGGCCCCGGCTAGTACGCTCAGTTTTCCTGGACCCAGCCATTTATTGTAATCAATCTGGGGTTCCGCGATGTAGGAATTGACGTCCGAATTACCAAACTGCGCCTGGCTGCCGGGAACCGGGCTGATGGTAGTAAATCCACTGGCGGGCAGGGTTTGTAGCTGCTTCATCATCGTGAGGGTATATCCGAGATTGGCTTTCAGGGACAGCCCAGGAATAACTTCGTACCTGAACGTGGCGTTGCCGATCAGGTCGTTTGTCTGGGTCTGATATGTTCTGTTCAAGTACGCGACAGGATTCTGTGTGCTGCCATACCAATACAAGCTTCCGTCGGGATTATAGGCAGGCAAATTGGGCGGCAACCCGAAATATTGCGACACATCGGTTGGCACAATATCATTTTTATCGGTAGCGAAATTTACTGAAGCTGTTAACCCGAACTTTCCATCTTTTGAGGAATGATCGAGACTCATGTGTGTGGTTCCGCGAGTATAGCCAAAATCTCCCAGCAACACCGTGCCTTCTTTTCTCAAGGTTCCACTCAGCAAAAATTTTGTTTGAGTGGTACCACCTGAAAAAGTAGCCTGGGCCTGTGTTACATTGGCCGTGTTGCCTATCAGCAGATCCTGCCAATTGGTGTAGGCATTCTGATCCCAGATCAGGAGATCCGGTGCATTGGCTGTTGTTTTTGTGGCTCCATCGTTTGCAAAAGCTTCGTTGCGCAGGGCAAGATATTCCTGAGTATTCAGCATCTTGAGCTTATGGCCCACTTTGCTGATTCCCGAATATACATTGGCGTTAAACTGGCTCGATCCGCTTTTGCCTTTTTTCGTGGTGATTAGTATCACACCATTCGCTCCGCGAGAACCATAGATGGCTGTAGCGTCGGCATCCTTTAACACATCGATCCTTTCTATATCACCTGGACTGATACTTGCCAGCGGGCTCTGGTTACCGTTAGCCCCGGAAAACTGATTCAGGGCAGCGGGAAAAATAAATGGTACTCCGTCGATAATATACAGTGGCTCGTTACCACTGCTCATGGAATTCTCTCCCCTTATTCTCACCTGGAAACCCGAGCCGGGCATACCGTTCGAGGAAGTGACCATCAAACCGGAAACACGTCCCTGCAAAGCAGACAGTGGATCTGTGACGGGTTGGTTGGCAATTTTTTCGGCCGTGACCGTTCCCACAGAACCGGTATTCGTCTTTTTTGACGTGCGGTAATACCCTTTGACCACGCTTTCTTCGAGCGGCTTCACGGCCGTTTTGGTATTTAGTTCAATACTGGCCCTGCCATTCAGTTTCACTTCATAGTTTTCTATATTCACGCCCGAGATAATCAATACGGCATTTTCAGTTACATTGTTGATGAAAAAGACGCCCTGGTCATCTGATACACCGCCTTTGGATTTTCCTTTCACCTGCACCGATACGCCTGCAACCGGTGAACCTTTTTCATTTAACACCCTCCCTTTCACATTTACTTTGGACGTGTCTGCAAAATTTACCGTGGAGATTGGTTCCGGGCTTCTTGGAGCTGCGGCTGCCGCTATCATCATTGTT
>JBDTEB010000369.1:0-4068 GCA_039922795.1 Chitinophagaceae bacterium | reverse complement strand
GTCTTTTAATTTTATATCCAGGTCATACGGATCATACTCCGGCGTTGTGGTGGTTTGGGAGATACCTGCGTACACGGGAATGCTCAGGCCTGCCCTTGCCGGTAACAATTTACCAAGTTCCAGATTTACAGCTGCATCAAACTGGGCGAAATTATCCCTCGACCGCTCATTCACTCTTTGTTCCAGTGTTCCGAAGCCCTTACTTCTGAGGTTACCGGAGAGCGAGAGCGTACCAAGATCGGCCAGCTTGAGGTCCATGCGCGCAAGCGACGCCCAGCCGCCGTTTTCATCGATCGACGACAACCGGAGTTCATTAAACCAGGCTTCGGTGCAAATGGACTCGTTGGTTTTATTTTCGATACCCATAAAGTATCCCCTCACCTCTCCAAGGTTAGGATTTCCCAGGATCGCATAGCGTTTGCCATCAGGTTGTATTTCGCTGTAATACGTACTTGGTGATCCGGAGTTATTTCGCCTCACTTTTATCTGTGTGAGTAGTTGCAGGTCGAGATCAAGTTCATTTGATTTTGGCCATACTATCGAATCTTTAAACTGATCGGTGGTAAAACCCGTGATCCGCAAAGGAATTTTTATCTCGTAATAATTGTTTACAAAATCGCTTCCGAAGCGGATTACGGCATTGAGGTCTTTGTTCTTCAACACAGTGGTACCCCTTACGCTTTCAGCGTGAATAAACATCCGCATCCGGCCATATTGCCTGAGATCGAGGTTTAAAGTTTTGAAAACACCTCGTGCATCGCCGCTTGCGAGGTTGCACATTTTCATGCTCAATGCCTGTTCGTTCAGCAGGATGTTTACGTTGTTATTGCTCAGCTGCTGCACTCTTTCAATGTCAGGCGGGGTAACGTACGGTATCGGTGACCGCCTGCTGTTCTCCTCCACGTTAACGGCCAATACGTTAAACTCGGTTTGGGAGTTGGCCGCTATCGGCTTGTATGCCCCGGTGGTATCTACAGAAAAAGTAAACTTGCGCCATTGATTCCTTACCAGTTCCAGTTTTGCAAAACGACAAACCACAGAATCATCGAAGCCGGTGAGAAACATCCTCATAAAACGGATCGATTTAAAATCGGGAATATTTCCGACCTTCTGCTCATAATCGGCGATCGGGATCCTGAACAGGTACCATTTTTCTTCTTTGGATCCGGGAATTTCAGAAGTGAGTGGCTGTATGTCAGTTAAAAAATTCTGTCCTACTACAAACCTGTTTGGAACCAGGTCTACCTTATACTGAAAATATTCTTCGAGTTCATTGAGCGTGTTGTCCCTGTTCAGATCTTCCTGATCCGGATAAAGTGTAAAAGCTGAAGTGACTGTTGAGTTAGCTGCGGCAACTGGTGAATTGCCCTGGGCATTGTTGATGTTCTTATAACGTTCAAGGATACCTGCTTTTTGATTGTCGTAGTCTGCATCGCGGTAATTCTTGAAATCATCATTGGCCGGATCATTAAAAGCATCGAGATAAATTTTCGAGTTGGCACCGAAACGATTTCTCAGTTGATCGAGATAGTTCGCGAATTTTATTCTTTCCCCATCGTTATCGAGTCCGTCAAAACCCACATCCTGGTAAGCCCGGTCAGCGGGATCGTTGCTAAACGCCTGTGTCACCTGCAAAGGATTGGATGGCACTTTACCCCACTTTGATGAGCTGTCGACGTCGGCACGAATCGTTGGAGTAGGCAGGCCATTTTCGAAAAACCTTTTCCCATCCTTCAACACATCTTCCGAAATATTGCCGAGGTTAAAATAGAGCTGTCCGCCGGTGCTTGTCGGATTCAGCAGGAAGGGATCCTGCATCCAAAATTCAATGAATTCAACATTACCCGTTTCGAAATCTACCTGGTCGACGGCGCGCATGATACCACCCCAGCGTTTTTTTGGATTGAGTAGTTTGCCGGAAGCGTCAACACTTCCTGCCCTCGCGTCGAAGTTGTAAGGCCCTCTGTCTGTTGGATAGAATGCAAGGTCGAAAGTGATTAGTTGCGCCTGACCGTATTCGGGTGTTTTTTTCGGGAAAAGTTTTTGCTGGCTCAATCCGTGGATCCTTGGATCGGTGAAATAGTCGGCGCCCAATGAGCGGACGGGATTATTGACACCCCTTGGATCCTGGAGATTCGGTTCGATGTTGTACCAGGCCACTTTAGCCCGGTTATATCCATAGGGTAATGAATCGGAAAGGCTGCCTTCCGGGAACAAACCGCTGTTTTGTGGGGTAGATGCCAACGACCAGCTGATCAGGGGAAATCTCATATCGATACTGTTCCTGGTCCCTTCAAAATCATCAATATAAATAAGTCCCGCACTACCCCGCCCGATCTGTGGCGGATGCCCGGGTTTCAAGGCCGCTGCTTCACCATAGGCTGTGAGGGTACTCATGGCGGTGGTATGGTAAAATGGCATCTTGTCCAGCCAACGGGTAAGGTGAGGCACATCGGCACGGTAACTGAAGTCCAGTCCGTACATGGTATTTCGGATCGGATCTTCATTGTAATTCATCTTGGTAAAAAAGGGACGTTCGCCCAATTTCACCATCGAGGCTCCGAACGACATCGATTCAGTAGCGGTATTTTTCGCCATGTAATCCAGCCGCAGCCCCATAAAATTCCTTTGTTGAATGCCAAAACCTGCATTATTCTCAAAGCCTACGCTTACCGGAAGCCCGGCATTAACGATAGCCTGATTAATGATTCTGACTGTTCCCAGATTATAATCGACCGTGTAATCAACCCCTTCGACCAGCGCACGGCCACCAGCAGAAACTGTCACGGAACCCTGTGGCACATTGAAAGCACCCAGGGATATCTCTGAACTGGACTGTCCTTTGGCTGTACCGCTAATGATATACCTGTCTAGGTTCGCATAGGTTTTTGCGATTTCCTTTATGGTATCGTAAAGCGGATAATAAATATATTTCGCCTTGATTTCGGGCGTGCTGCCCTGGAAGGCAATAGAGTCAAGGTCCCTTCCGAACGGTTCAATTAGGGGAAAGATGATTCTTGCCTGGCTGGAAATTACTGTAAACCCCTCAATATAGTCAAAGACCCCATCCGGTTGGGGATCCCGCTGGTTATTCAGCCGGTCAAGATTGAGCACCGTGATAAGAGGAAACCCACTTTTCGGACCCTCAGGAAGGTACCTTTTCGGACCCAGGCTTGGTTGCTCGTAAAGTACATTCAGTTTGAAATCGGCAGGCTGAACGCTTGACAGGTAACTGTTGTCCTTTGTCTTAAGGGCGTATACGTTCTTCATCATCAGTTTCCACAAGGGAAGCGTTGGACGCTGGGAAGTAGCTTTCAGCAATTTCAGAAAAATGACTTTCTGGTTTCCGGAAGCGGCGATGGTCGTATCCGGGGGAATATCTTGTGAGAACTCTCCCACCTGGTAAATTTTCCCATTAAAACTATACTGGTAGGCAACGCCTAACACTTCGTCGGACTGCAGCGGCTGGTTCAACGACAGAAATCCCACCTGGGGATTAAAATAATATTCACCTGCATTAAGCCTTCTGGCAAAAGTTTTTTCAAAATCCTGCACTGGTCTCAAACCAAAGGCGTTAAGCCTCGAAGTAATCACCGAAGAGCTCCTGGCTCCGGGATCGTTCACGATCTTTCGAAACAGATCATTGGCATCGTTGAAAGGATAAGGAGATGTCGTCTGGCTATTGATAACCGGAGGTTGAAGGAACGGATTTCTTTCGCCAAGATCCATCAGCGCCACCACATCACGGGTATCAGTAGTGGATCCGTTCCTGTTGGTCACCCAAACTTCCACTCTGAGAATCTGAACCAGTGAATTAACAGCGGGGAGGCTGGACATCGCCTTGTTGTAATTCTGTCTAAAATACTGGGCAAGCAGGAAGTGGCGATTCTCTTCGTAATCATCTGCCTTGAATTCAAAAACTGCAGAAGCAGAACCTCCCTGCAAACCCAGTGTCTGTCGCTGCGCGCGCTGGTTGGCGAGGACGCCCGTAACAAATAATTTACCAAACTGAAGTTGTGTTTTCACCCCGAACAGTGACTGAGCTCCGGGTATAAGGGAACCTTTCGA
>JBDTEB010000368.1:0-5709 GCA_039922795.1 Chitinophagaceae bacterium | reverse complement strand
GGTTTTATCGTGGCAAGGTTCTTTGTTATTTATTTCACACGATCAACACATGAAAATCTTTTACGTTCAGGAAAGGAGGTGACCAATGAAGCTTAGTCCCGACCAGACCATTTTCTGGCAATACGGTTTTTTTACTATTAATCTTACCATCGTTACCACATGGGCCTTGATGCTTGTTTTGATAACAGCTGCCGGATTAGTTACACGCAAACTTAAAACGGACATTCATATTTCCCGGTGGCAGTGTTTTCTGGAAATTATTGTTGTCGGCATTAACGAACAAATTAAGGAAGTTGGTTTAAGCAAACCGGAACAGTATATTGGCTTTATCGGAACGTTATTTCTGTTTATCGGTGTCGCTAATATCTGTATTATTTTCCCAGGCTATACGCCGCCGACGGCTTCTCTTTCTACCACTACTGCGCGGGCGCTTTGCGTGTTTATAGCAGTGCCGTTTTTTGGTATCAGCAAGAGTGGATTAAAGAATTATCTGAAATCGTACCTGCAGCCCACGTTCATCATGCTCCCTTTTAACCTCATCAGCGAGGTTTCACGCACACTCGCGTTGGCCGTAAGGTTGTTTGGCAACGTTATGAGTGGCGGAATGATCATTGCGATTTTATTAAGCATATCGCCTTTTATATTTCCTGTAATTATGAATGTGCTTGGTTTACTTACCGGTACCGTTCAGGCCTACATCTTCAGCATCCTGGCAACGGTGTACATAACCGCTGCCGTTCATGATGCCAAACAAGTAAAGAGTCAAAAATCAATCACAACAAAATAAAAAAATAATGGATAGTACAACAGCCATTGCCATTGCATCAATTATCACCGCCGGACTTACCACAGGCATAGGCTGCATGATGCCTGCCGCTGGGGAAGGCAGAGCTGTATCATCGGCCCTGAGTTCCATTGCCCAGCAACCGGATGCTGCGCCAACAATTACCAGAACATTGTTTGTCGGGTTGGCAATGATCGAGTCAACGGCAATTTACTGTTTTGTGGTTTCGATGATACTGATCTTTGCCAACCCTTTCTGGAATCACATCATAGCAAAATAATTTATTATGAGCGTTAACTGGTTCACTGTAATAGCGCAGGTAATAAATTTTCTCATTTTGGTCTGGTTGCTGAAACGGTTTCTGTATAAGCCGGTACTAAACGCCATTGCCGAAAGGGAGAAGAAAATTACTGCGCAAATAAAAGATGCGGACGATAAACAAGCCGTGGCTAAAAAGGAGCAGGCTGACTTTAAAACCAGAAATGAAGACTTTGATGCGCAAAAAAAGGCATTGATGGCTAAAGCCGTTGCTGATGTTGAAAAGCAACGCGGTAAGCTATTGGCAGATGCGCAAAGCGAAGGCGATGCGTTGCGTGCAAAACTGGAAAAGACGATAAAGGAAAAACAGGAAAGCGATTCGCTGTCCAGTGCAGATGCAATACAGCAACAGGTTTTCGCCATTACAAGAAAGGCACTGAAAGAGATGGCTTCATCAAGCCTGGAAGAACAGTCCGTGAATACTTTTATCACCCGACTGCATGCATTGACAGGTGATGAAAAGCAGAAATTCATCGGGGCATTTAAATCAAATGAGAATACCATTTTTGTCCGGAGTGCGTTTGATATATCCGCACCGCAGCAGGCAGCCGTTACCGATGCAGTAAATGAAACGCTTGGGGAGCAAACAACACTTCAATTCACAACATCCGCTGATCTGATCAGTGGCATTGAACTCACCACAAATGGTTACAAACTCTCCTGGAGTTTGACAGACTACCTGCAGTCACTTCAAAACAATATTGCTGCGGTAAAAAAAGACAAACAAAACGTGAGCCCTGAAATAAAAGGCAAACCGGTAACAGCGTAGTATGACAGATACGGAAATAAATACAATGGCTAAAAGTGAATCCGGGCAATTGGAAGAATGCGTAAAAAAATATGTTTTTCCATTTGCACCCCGTGAAATTGGTATTGTAACTAGTGTGTCAGCAGGTATTGTGAAAGTATCTGGTTTGCCCAATGTGGGGTTTGAAGAATTGCTGCAGTTTCCGAATGGTTTGTTTGGTATTGCTTACAATATTGATGCAGATGAAATCGGGGTAATCCTGCTGGGCAAAGACTCGTTACTGACCGCTGGCGATGAAGTGGAACGTACAGGTCGTGTAATGGATGTTCCGGTCGGCGATTCTTTAATAGGAAGGGTAATTGACCCCCTGGGCAAACCCATAGACAACAAAGGTGCCGTGGATACCAGTATGCGTTTACCCATTGAACGTCCGGCCCATGCCATCATGGATCGTAATGCTGTTACCGTGCCGTTGCAAACAGGCATTAAAGTGATTGACGCGCTCATCCCGATCGGTCGCGGTCAACGGGAATTGATTGTTGGCGATCGACAGACAGGCAAGACTGCTGTGGCTATTGATGCCATACTCAATCAAAAAGATACAAATGTTTTGTGTGTGTATTGTGCGATCGGTCAGCGAGCCTCGGCTGTGGCAAAATTAATTGCCAACCTGGAAGAAAATAACGCGATGGACTATACCATCATTGTTGTGGCTGAAGGAAATAGTTCGCCCGGACTGGAGTACATCGCACCTTATGCCGCCACCAGTATTGGCGAATACTTTATGGAACAGGGAAAAGATGTGTTGATCGTTTATGATGATCTTACCCATCATGCCCGTGCCTACCGCGAAATCTCATTATTGCTGAGAAGACCGCCCGGTCGTGAAGCATTTCCAGGTGATATCTTTTATATCCATTCGCGTTTATTGGAAAGATCTACACATTTAAGTGATCAGCTGAAGGGCGGCTCATTAACCGCTTTGCCCATCATTGAAACGGAGGCCCAAAATATTTCTGCCTACATCCCGACCAATCTTATTTCCATCACCGACGGACAGATTTATTTATCCCCGAAACTATTCGAGCTTGGTATATTACCTGCTGTTGATGTGGGGAAGTCAGTATCAAGAGTGGGAGATAAGGCACAGAAACCTGCTTACAGGTCTATTGCTGATTTAAAGTTGAAATATGCCCAGTTTGAAGAACTGGAAACCTTCGCCCGTTTTGGAACAAGGCTCGATGAAAGCACCCGCGTCATCATAGAGCATGGTAAACGCATTCGTGAATGTTTAAAACAGAAGCAAGGGTTACAAATGTCTGTCGCTAATCAGCTGATTATCCTGCTTGCGTTAACCAACGGTTTGTTAGACACCATCCCTTTGGAAAAGATTCAGGATGCCGAAGATGCCCTGTTGAAAAGCAATGGGGATTTTCCTGCTGATCTGCAGAAACGACTTTATGATGATAAAATATTAATTGAAGCGGATAAAAAAGATATTTTAAAAATTGCTGCTAATATTCTTAAACCCTTTATGGATAAATCAAATCCAGGTGAAGAGCAGGATAAAAAAAGCCCGGATCAAGGCGGGCCAAACCCGAAAAAAGATCATGACGATAAAAAGCCTGATCAAAAAAGTGAATAATAATGGACACATTAGAAAGCCTGCGTGGTAAATCGGAAGGAGCTGAAGATCTGAAGTCTGTGGTCAGCGCCATGAAGGCGATGGCAGCATCCAATATCGTACAATATGAAACGGCTGTAGATGCTTTGGGTGATTATTTTCATACGGTGGCGCTGGGCATCATCGCATACTTTAAAGCAGAAAAAGTGCAAGCGATCGTGGAAAAAAAACAATACAGGGCGAACAATGATTTAAGCGTTTGTGCGATTGTTTTTGGATCGGACCAGGGGCTAGTTGGACGCTTTAATGATTCAATGGCTGATTTTGTAGTGGCCTCCCTTAAAGCCTTGCCAGGGAAGAAAGAAATATGGTGTATCGGAGAACGTGTTCAGTTGCTCTTGTCAGATGCCGGTTTAACCACTGCTACATTATATCCTGTGCCCAATGACATCAGTGCGGTCACTCCGCTTGTTACACAGATTTTAAACAAAAGCCAGGATAGAAAGGATTTGCAGGAGTTTTATATTTTTCACAACAAGCCGATAATTGGCGGTGGATATACAAAAGTAAAGCAACGGTTTCTTCCACTGGATGAAGCCTGGAAAAAATCTCTGGAGCAAATTAAATGGCCTTCCAAACTACAGCCGCAGATTGCAGGTGATGCTAAAGCAACGCTGGTGGCCCTAATTAACGGGTACCTTTTCACTTCTTTATTTAAGGCCTGTATTGAGTCACTGGCGAGTGAAAACGCAAGTCGTTTGGATGCCATGCAAAGAGCTGAGAAAAATATACGGGACCTGCTCGACGATCTCAAGAAAAAGTACCATCGTCTGCGGCAGCGTTCAATTGATGAAGAACTTTTTGATGTGGTTTCGGGTTTCGAGGCGTTAAATGATAAAACATCCAGGCAATGAACAGGAGATTTACTGTTGAGATTTCTGGTCTTTTGCCCTCGGCATCCCGCAATACGGAAATTAAATTGAGTAAACGACAAAAGAAAACGATAATATTATGGAAGCAGAAATCATTGCAAAAAATGCGGCTTCGATACCAGCCGAATTATTAGAAAAGATGAACGCTTACTGGCGGGCCGCCAATTATTTGTCCGTCGGACAGATTTATCTCTATGATAACCCTTTATTAAAAGAACCGCTGAAACTGGAACACGTAAAGCCGTTGGTGGTCGGACACTGGGGAACAACACCCGGACAAAATTTTATTTATGTGCATCTCAACAGGGCCATAAAAAAATACGATCTTGATATGTTTTACATCGCGGGTCCGGGTCATGGTGGCCCTGCGATCGTCGGGAATGTTTATCTCGAAGGCACCTGGAGTGAGGTATATCCAAACGTAACACAGGATGAAGCGGGATTAAAAAAATTATTTAAACAATTCTCTTTCCCTGGCGGAATATCCAGCCATGTGGCACCAACAACGCCGGGTTCCATTCATGAAGGTGGTGAATTGGGATATTCTTTGAGTCATGCCTTCGGTGCGGCCTTCGATAATCCCGGATTGATTGTCGCATGCATTGTTGGGGATGGCGAGGCAGAAACAGGACCCCTGGCAACTGCATGGCAGTCCAACAAATTCTTAAATCCGATCAATGATGGAGCGGTGCTGCCTATCCTTCATTTAAATGGCTACAAGATCTCTAATCCGACGATCATGGCCAGAATAGAGCATGAAGAGCTGGACCAATTCTACAGAGGTTGCGGATGGATTCCTTATTTTGTTGAAGGAGATGATCCTGCCACCATGCATCGACTGATGGCAGAGGCCATAGATAAGGCAATTGAGGAAATTCACCATCTCCAGGGCCTCGCAAGGGATAACGGCGACAGTACGAGGCCACGCTGGCCGATGATCATCCTGCGATCACCAAAAGGTTGGACGGGGCCGAAGGAGGTGGATGGGGTGCCGAATGAAGGCACTTTCCGTTCCCACCAGGTGCCCCTGTTGGTTGATGCGGATCACCCCCAGCATGTTGAACAGCTTGAACGCTGGATGAAAAGCTACAAGCCCGAAGAACTGTTTGATGAAAATGGGCGGCTGATTCCCGGGTTGGCTGAATTGGCACCAACAGGCAATTCACGGATGGGCGCCAATCCGCATACAAACGGGGGATTGCTTTTGCACAATCTCGTGATGCCCGATTTTCATCAACATGCTTTGCCTGTGCCTTCACCCGGTGCTGTAATGGGACAAGACACCATGATACTCGGGAAGTTT
>JBDTEB010000367.1:0-3902 GCA_039922795.1 Chitinophagaceae bacterium | reverse complement strand
CCTTCCGCCTGCCCATGAATTTAAACTGGGTGGTTACGAAACCTGGCGAAGTCGCACCAGTAAAATGGAAGAGCAGGCGGAAACGATGGTCAAAGAAAAACAACTGGCTTTGATAAATGATGTGCACCACAATAAATTAAATTGAACGGGGAGAATATCATAAGGATCTAATATGAAAATTTAATTAAACTCATATGAAAAAATTACATTTCATATTCTTAATTGTTATTGTTTACTTCTTCTCGTCCTGCAAAAAAAATATAGAAACACAGCCTTTAAGCACTATTACTGCCAACTCTTTCTGGACTACGCCTGATGATGTTACGGGTGGATTAAGTGGAATGTATTTACAATTAAGAACGCCAGCGACCAGTGACCTGTTTTTCCTGGGTGAAGGCCGAAGTGAAGTGTTAACCTCTGCTACTGCCGGAACTACCGGTCTCGACAAGTATTACAATAACACACTTAACGTAAGCAATCCCGGACCTAACTGGATTGGTTTTTATGCTACCATAAATGCAGCAAATCTCTTGTTAAAATATGTACCCAAAGTTAATTTTACAAACCAGGATACAAAGAAAAGCGCCCTGGCGCAGGCTTACACCATGCGGGCTTTTGTTTATTTTGTGTTGGCGAGAAGTTGGGGTGGAGTTCCCATCCGGTTAGAACCAACAGAATCCTACAACCCCGCCACTATTCAGGCGGCAAGGTCGGGTAAGGCCGATGTTTTTAAGCTTATCAAAAGTGATTTGGACTCCGCTATTGCCTTATTTCCAAATAATAATATCGATGCGGGTCGTATTGCATGGTCAAAGCCGGCGGCAAACGCACTAAAAGGAGATGTTTATTTGTGGACGGGAAAATTATTAAATGGGGGTACGGCCGATTTAAACATAGCTCTTGCCGCGCTCAATGAATCACAAACATCTAACGCAAAATTGTTGCCTAATTACAGCGATATTTTTAATTATAACAACAAAACAAATGCTGAAATAATGATGGGAGTCAGATTTCAATTGAATGATGGTGCTTCAAATAATTATTGGGCAAATATGTTTGTAAGGGTAATATCCAATGTATCCGCAGCTACATTAACTATGATAGGCACATTGGGCTCTTCGCCAGCTGAAAATATTATGCAAATAACAAAAGGGGTGAGAGATCAATATACTCTAGACGATCAGAGACGTGCCGGTACTTATTACGAGATCTATGACAATTCAAATAATTATTTTACCTCAATTACTACTAAGGGCGCAGGGGTAGTTAACGGAGGATTACGCAGTTTCTTTACCGATGTAATTATCTATCGCTATGCAGATGTACTTTTAATGAAGGCAGAAGTGAAAAATGCTTTGGGACAGGACCCGTCTGTTGAAATAAATCTGGTAAGACAAAGGGCTTACGGCCAAAATTACGGTAACCACATTTTTGTCAATGGCAGCAGGGATCAAAATGATGCAGCAATCCTTAAAGAAAGATTACTTGAGCTCTGTACTGAAGGTAAAAGGTGGTGGGATCTGATTCGTTTTGGCCAGGTATTTAATCTTGTTCCTGTGTTAAAAGGGAGAGATGCTGATACCTATCTTTTATTGTTTCCCGTAGGACAAACTATTATAAGTCTTGAACCTCTTGTAACAGAAAATCCGGGCTGGAAATAATTCATTAGTACGTCTGATGGTAACATATTGGGTTTTATTGTTTCGATAATTCGGGTTCAATAGTTTCCTGTCCGGTTTAATGAAATCAACATAATGAAACGCTTATTGCTTGTTTCTTTAGTAAATTTCTTTTTGATTTTTTTGCCTTATTCTGACGTCTTTAGCAGCAAAGGGATATCAAATACTACGCAGAGAAAAGCTCTCATCACTGGCTTTGAAAGAATATCAGGCACTTTGTCTGACACATCAATGTTACAAAAAGATATAAATGCTTTTTGGGACAAAACAAAAGCCGAATTGGCAATCGTGCCAATTGATGCAAAAGTGGCAACTGTGAAAGAAGCATTTCCATACAGGAAATTTTTAATCACCGTTCATAGTCTGGGTAATGTAATAGTGGCCGCATTTCTTTCCGTTCCTGTTCAAGGTGAAGCCATCGCCAAACCCTGGCCGGTAATTGTAACGGTACCTGGCTATGGCGGCGATCAGCAGGGTGTTATGTTGAGCGAATGCCAGAGAGGGTATGCCATTCTGCAAGTATTTCCGCGGGGGCAAGGCGAATCAGCAAAATATTTTACTCTTGATGGGGACAAACTCACTTCGAAGCTGGATAATCCTGAAGGTGCTTATTACCAGGGTGCCTATGCCGATGTAATGCGCATGATCGATTACATCGTTACAAGGCCGGATATTGACAGCAGCCGGATTGCGATGGTGGGCACCAGTCAGGGAGGAGGAATATCTCTTGCTGTAACTGCTCTTGATAAAAGAATAAAAGCCGTGGTTGCCCATGTGCCTTTCCTCTGCAATTGCCGTCTGGCAGCAAGCCTTCCTCGTTCGCTTGTGAAAAATCTTTTGAATAAGGCTGGAGCAAACAATGAAGCCTCGTTTAAAACCCTTGATTATTTTGACCCTTTTCAATTAGCCTTTAAAATTCATGTTCCTGTTCTAATGAGTGCGGGAGGAAAAGATGAGACTTGTCCAGTGCAAACCATTCAATCCGTGTTTGATAGAATACATGGGAACAAACAGTTGAAGATATATGCTGATCTGCCACATACCAGTTGTCTTGACTTTTACAATAAAAGCTGGCTCTGGCTCGACAAAAACTTTAGAGCAAAAAGCAAAGTTCATAAGAAAGTGAAAGAAAAGCTTTAGAAGAAAGAAAGAGGTAAAGAATATGGGCTGGTACAATATTTTTTAATAAAGCTTTCGTTATTTACAAAAACAAAAGATCATTACTTTCACCGATAATATGAAAAAGCTGTCCATTCTCCTTCTCGCATGCTGTGTCAACTTGATTGTCTTTTCCCAAAAATCAACCGATATCTCCATCATTCCCGAACCCGTCTCGATGAGCCGCGGAACTGGATATTTCCAGCTTCCCAACAACATCTCTATAGCCGACGCCGGTTCCCCAGCACTAAAAGAGGTGACTCGTTTTTTACAGGAGCGCCTGTCGAAACCTACTGGCAGCAAGGTTTCTGTCGTCGCCGAAAGCCCGGCCGCCACCATTCGCCTGGTGCTAAACAAACAGTTGAATTCAGCGATTGGAAATGAAGGATACAAACTTTCTGTGACGGGTAAGGGAATCGTCATCAGTGCCAATAAGCCAGCGGGCCTCTACTACGGCGCGCAAACGCTGGTACAACTCTTCCCAAAAGAAATCGAATCTGCATCAAAGGTCAGCGACATCAAATGGCAGGCACCCGTGGTTGAAATAGAAGACTACCCCCGCTTCGCATGGAGAGGACTTATGTTCGATGTGGCGCGGCATTTCTTCAGCAAAGAAGACGTGAAAACATACATCGACAATATGGCCAGGTATAAATTCAACCTTTTACATTTTCACCTGACCGATGATGAGGGTTGGAGGATAGAAATCAAATCTCTGCCACGACTTACATCGGTCGGCGCCTGGAATGTAAAAAAGGAAGGTTATTTCGGAACCTTTAGCCCGCCCGCAAAAGATGCCCCCCGCAATTACGGTGGTTTTTATACGCAGGATGATATCCGCGAACTGGTTAGATATGCAAAGGATCGCTTTGTTGACATCCTTCCCGAGATTGACGTTCCCGGTCATAGCCTGGCAGCCGTGGTTGCCTACCCCGATCTTTCCTGCACGGCGGGTGCCGATCAATACGTTGTCCGTTCGGGAGAAGAGATCATGGACTGGTCGCATGGTGCCCCGCCAATCGCGATGGTCGATAACACGCTTTGTCCGGCCAATGAAAAAGTGTA
>JBDTEB010000366.1:0-3328 GCA_039922795.1 Chitinophagaceae bacterium | reverse complement strand
CCGGCAAGCAACTCATGTGGGAACCATATAAAAAAGGATTCAGAGCCTACCTGCAGCTGGAGCGTTCCCTCTCCGACCATTCGGTGGCAGCCTACCTGCGTGACATCGAAAAATTCACGCAGTTCCTGGAATCGATGCAGGAACTGAAATCGCCCGCTGCCATCGGTATCGACGACCTGAGAAAATTTGTACAGTGGGTGGCCGAACTGGGGATGACTGAAAGTTCGCAGGCGCGGATTATCTCTGGGTTGCGCAGCTTTTTTACTTTCTGTGTGATAGAAAATATCACCACTCAGGATCCCACACTGCTGCTTCAGGCGCCGAAGCTTTCGCGCATTTTACCTGATGTGCTCAGTTTCGCAGAGATTGAGCTGATGCTCAACACCATCGATTTGAGCAGCCCGGAAGGGACAAGAAATAAAGCCATCATCGAAACCATGTACAGTTGCGGTCTACGGGTCAGCGAACTGATCAATCTCAGGCTTTCCTGTCTTTTTCTGGCTGTCGGCTTCGTGAGAGTCACGGGAAAAGGTGATAAGGAAAGGCTTGTACCCATCGGTGGCTCGGCGATCAAATATGTACAGATCTATCTTGAAACCATTCGCAACACCCTGAAGATAAAAAAAGGCCAGGAAGACATCGTTTTTCTAAATCGAAGAGGCGCAGGCCTTTCAAGGGTAATGATATTTATGATTATCAAGGACCTGGCAACAAAAGCTGGTATTACAAAAACCGTTTCACCGCATACTTTCCGGCACTCCTTCGCCACTCACCTGGTAGAAGGCGGCGCAGATCTGCGGGCGGTACAGGAAATGCTGGGGCATGAAAGCATAACCACCACGGAGATCTACACACACCTTGACCGGGAATACCTGAGAGACACGCTGCAACGATTTCACCCCGCTTTTGCCGGCAAACCCTGATCCATCATCTCACGATTTTATCTTCCCTGCGAACCTGCGAATCGAGACTGACAGCCTTTCTTATCAACTGGAGAAATTCCGCGCGATATCCCTCTTCATCTTTTCCGAGTGCCGAACCGGCAAGCCTGAGCGCAGCCTCATAACTGGAGGCCTGTTTGAAGTCGGAATTTCTTAAAATCATTCCAAACTCTGCAACAGCTGCGGCAAATCGGAGATCAGTGGAAGCCGAATTAATGGAAGCGGTATGGCCTTGTAATTGGTGGATGATCAGTTTGCTTTGGTCTCCCCGGGGATCTTTATATCTCAGCTTGACCGTAAGCATTTCTTTTCCAAATGTCGATGGATTAAATGGTTGAAAAGGTTGCTGATATTTCAGGGGATCGACACTATTTTCAAAATCATTAAAGACACCTGTGGGGATGATTTCATACAGCGCGGTCACATTATGACCGCTGCCCAATTCTCCTGCATCCTTTTTGTCGTCGTTAAAATCCTCCTTATTGAGCATCCTGTTTTCATACCCGATCAGGCGGTAAGATTGCACCATGGCCGGGTTGAATTCAACCTGTAGTTTTACATCTTTGGCTATCGTAAACAGTGTGCCTCCGAATTCACTTACCAGCACTTTCTTCGCCTCACTGATTCCATCGATATAGGCATGGTTGCCATTGCCCTTGTCCGCAAGCCGCTGCATTTTATTGTCTTTGTAATTACCCATCCCGTAGCCCAGCACGGTAAGGAATACATTGGATTTTCTTTCTTTCGAGATCATGTCTTCGAGCGCCGCATCGCTACTCGCTCCCACGTTGAAATCTCCGTCGGTACAAAGTATCACGCGGTTGTTGCCATCTTCGATAAAATTCTGGCGGGCAGCCTGGTAGGCAAGCCTGATCCCTTCCCCACCGGCAGTAGAGCCACCGGCTTCAAGATTATCTATGGCAGATTTAATCCTGATTTTGTTATCGCCACTAGTGGACGGCAGAACCAGCCCGGCACTTCCGGCATAAACGACAATCGCCACCCGGTCTTTTTCTCTTAATTGATCCACGAGCATTTTCATAGATGATTTGATCAGCGGTAGTTTATTTTCCGGCATCATTGAACCGGACACATCAATAAGGAAAACAAGGTTGGAAGCCGGCAAATTACTCAACGGAATCTTCTTTCCCTGCAAACCGATCTTCACCAACTGGTGTTTGGGATTCCATGGGGCCGCTGCCACTTCAGTACTTACCGAGAAGGGATCCTGTCCTAACGGTTGCGGATAGTCGTAGCGGAAATAATTGATCATTTCTTCGATGCGAACCGAGCCGGCAGGGGGCAAGCTTCCTTCATTAAGAAATCTTCTGATATTGCTGTATGATGCAGCGTCCACATCGATGGAAAATGTCGAAAGCGGGTCCTTCGAAACGGCCTGGAAACTGTTTTCCACAATGGCGTCGTAATCCTCTGTATCATGATCGATGATGGCAGATTCACGATTACGTATCACGTCCCGGGTATCATATTTACCGGGTTTATAAACTCCTGTCGTCCTTTTTGTGGCATAACCTTTAACAACGATGCGTGGAGAACTATACTTCATCTTGTTTTTATCTTCCTGCTTCATTTCATGAGTTATTGGCTTCAATATAGGCATGGCCATATCAACAGCTACTGCGGGCTGAAGCGTAATTTTTATTCTTTTTTCAGATCCTGTGCTTACCTCACGGGTCTGAAAATAGACTGCGCTGATGATGAGCACAGTAAATTTTTTACTTGTATTAATGGAGAAGCTTCCGTTTCTATCAGAGGTTGCTGATGCGACAGCATTCTTCTCTGAGATCTTTGCTCCTGCGATGGGCCGGCCCAGATTATCGACGACTATTCCTTCAATGGATTCCGTAAAAGTTCTGCCGGCAATGGTTAGAAAGCAAATGCAGATCGTGGCAAATAAAATAATTAAATAGCGCATTGTTTTAGGTTTTAATGATAGATGCCACGATCGTATTAATTGCACAAGGCTTGAATATTTTTTTTAATTTTCAATTTTAGAAGTCATCAAAGTGCCTTGGGATTTATAAGAAACATATCATATTCGGCGCTTGGCGACCAGGCGCTTCTCGAAAAATACCGGGAGGGGCTGAACCTGGAACTCCTCGGCGCGCTGTACGGGAGATACATGGACCTGGTTTACGGTATCTGCCTGAACTACCTTTCAGACCCTGAAAGGTCGCAGGATGCAGTAATGAATATTTTCGAAGAGCTGGTTGCCAAACTTCATCGGTACGAGGTAGTGCATTTCAAAAGCTGGCTATTCACACTGGCAAAAAATCATTGCCTGATGTTGCTGCGAAGCCGGAAAAACAAAACCTTTGTATCATTGGATCCCGACCTTATGCAATCGGGCGAAGAGCTGCATCTGA
>JBDTEB010000365.1:0-5302 GCA_039922795.1 Chitinophagaceae bacterium | reverse complement strand
CGATGCATTTTTGGTAAAAACATTGTCAAATCTTGCGTTCAGGTAATTCACGCCGGGCCTGAACACAAACTTCTTCACAGTAATATTTAACGACGCCGATGTTGTATTTCTCCAGCCTTCCCTATAGATGCTGTTTGAGAAATCCTGATTATAAATGTCATATTTTCCAGTGATATCATTTCTGCTTTGAAAGTCAATTCCATTATTTTCTTTGATGTAGGCGATATTCTGCGTGATTCTTAAAATGATATTTTTATCAAGGGGTTCTGCATAGGAAAGATTTGCACTCGCCCGAAGATTCTCTCCAATACTACGCCTGAGCTGGTTCAGCAGGCTATCGTCCGGAAGACCGCCGGAAAAAGTGGTATATATTCCGTCACTATAATTGTCGTTATTATTCTCCGCGTTGGAAAAGTCGAGGTTGGCGCTGAAGGTCCTGCCTTTCTTTTTAAATGATCTGTTCAGGAAAATATTTGTGTTGTAGCTGGTGTTGTTTCCTTTTCCATTGTTCGTTATCCTGCTTTGGTTGATCCGGCCGCGAAAGTTATCCGAGGTCATGGTTGTTCCCGAAGCGTAATTGCGGTTATTGACCACCGTTACACCTGGCCTGAAAGTTATTGTCGTTAGAGGATCTGCTTTCCAGGTTATGGTTCCGCCGATCCTGTGCGTTGTATTTACCGTGGAAGGATCGCTGAGGCTCAGCGTGGTAAGCGTTGTATCTTTAAAGAACCGCTGCTGATTAATTCTGCTGCTGAAATCACTGTTTACCTGTCCGAAAAAATATTGAAGATTCAGGGTCAGTTTTTTCCCGTATTGATCATTGAAATTTATTCCGGCTCCACTTGATCGTTGCAGCCCCTGGCCGGTGCCTCCAAATGAAATATCGTTGATCGCAAAGCCACCGTCACTCGAGATATTTATACTGTTGAAACCACTGCGGTTAAATCCACCTATTTTCAAAACATCGTTAATACCAAAACCAGTCTTGTTAATGTTATTCGTATAGCCCAGGATACTCACCTGGGTGGTATCGCGGAAAGCATTGAGGAAGGCGCCAACTTCATGACGATTGTTTGTTCCGGCTCCTGCGTAAGCTTTGCCAAACCAACCCTGCTTGATGGATTTTTTAAGTTTGATATTGATGACCTGGCTAATGTCAGATTCAGGTGTTTCGGGGTTTCTTTCCATCTGTTCCTTATCATTCATTACCTGAACCTTGTCTACAATATTTGCCGGCAAATTTTTAGTGGCGATTTGCGGATCTCCTCCGAAAAATTCTTTGCCGTCTACCAGTAGCCGGGAAACTTTTTTACCTTTTACCATGATGTCTCCATTGGGATCGATCTCAAGGCCAGGTAACTTTTTGAGCAGATCTTCCAGTAGCGCGCTGGGTAATGTTTTAAAGGCGCTGGCGTTAAATTCGATGGTATCTTTTCTTACAGAAACCGGGGGCCGTTCGGCGTACACTGTCACTTCCTCAAGATCGTTGGCATCGGCATGTAGTTTAATAACACCTAAATCAAGCGCTGACGCATCCCTGGATAGCGTAAAATCTTTCCGGTATGTTTTATATCCGGAAAAACTTACCAGTACACGGCAATCAATGTTAAGTGGCAAACCGGGAATTTTATAATTCCCAGACGGATCGCTCAGCCTGTAGGTAATTATCGAGGTATCTCTCGCAACGAATACAGTTACGGTCGCCAACGACAGCACCTGTTTGCCGGAAGAATCTTTCAACTGCCCTTTCAGAGAACCCGTGTTTTGCGCTATCGCAAAATCGCAGGCAAAAAATGGCAGCAGCACAAATAGCAGTGTCTTTGCAATTGACATCGGGAAAGTTTAAGATGACAGATGATTTCGATAGCCTTCAGGTATTGCTTGTAGAATGCATCAGGTACTCACCTGAACAACGGGCAATACTCGTCCACCGCAGAATATATTCGATAAAAAATCAAATATACTTCCCGTTCATCTCAATTCCGAAAGTTTCGGAATATTTATTTTGGCTGTTGGAGATAGCTGATTTTTACCAGGGTTGCCTGTTCCCCGGCGGCTTCATTGGAAATATACATGTCTCCATTTGGCAGGAAGGTAAGTCCTTCCGGCTGGCGGAAAGTGTTCTGATCCAGCGGAAAAACTTTTTCAATTTTACCATCCCGGGTGCATCTCAGGAGCGTCTTCCCCACAGAACACAGAACGTATAACTTCTGGTCTGATGGATTTATAGCAGCAGCCGAAGGTTTCAAAACAGTTCCGGATGGTAAAGCGTTTTCAAGGGAGGTGAAATCCAGTGAAAAACAAGGCTGTTTGTTGAAATCGAAAGATTTTAAATCCAGGCAATATCCCTCTTTAAGATCATCCTTGTGTTTACACTCCTTACAAAGCATAATAAGTTTGCCTTTTTCTTTTTCCAGAAAGATCGATTCAAACTCACGGCTTTTCTTTCGTGGCAATTCATATTTTTCGACAGGTGACGTAGCATTTCTCGCAACACGAAAGATGATCCCGGAACTTTCCAGCACATAGTAGTAGTTGTCGTCAGCCACAATATCTTCGTAATCTCCATTGCCTGCAAAATCTATGGTGTTGGTTACCATGCCAGTTGTGTAGTCCAGCAGGAAGATGGTCCCTGATTCATCCTCTATAGAAGCAAACTGATTATCAGCGAGGTAAAATATCCCGGAGATCTCCTTCAATTTCTTTTTCAGTTTAATAATCAAAGGCTTTGAAAAATCATATTCAGCCGCAGCTGTATTGATCTTTTCAGCTACCGGAGGCCGTTCAGTTTCTTTCACGGGCCCGTCACCACAGGCACAAAAAAGCAGAATGGAATATACTACCAGAAAGCGTTGTTCAAATAAGCTCATCACCAAAGATTTATAACGGGAAGAATAAGAGCGCAAGATATTTCGTTTCTATTCTTTTCGGTACATTTAATTCCCAATATTAATTTATGAATGTTAACCCTGTCCAGGTTTTCGCTCTTGCTGCAGAAAATGTAAGGGAGCAGTTTAAAACTACTGGTAAACCCTCATTATTTTTTCATAATTACCATCATACCGAATCAGTGGTAAGAGCATGTACGGAAATGGCGAATCACTACAGGCTCCCGGAAGAAGAGAAATTTGTATTACTTGTTGCTGCATGGTTTCATGATACAGGCTACCTGCAATCGGGCGCTCCGGATCACGAAGAAGCAAGCGTAGAAATTTCCCGGAAGTTTCTGACTGACAAGGAAATCCCCGAAGAAATAGCAGATAAAATTTTCGCCTGTATTCGGGTAACCAGGATGCCTCAATCGCCGGCCTCGTTGGTCGAAAAGATCATCTGTGATGCCGACCTGTCACATCTTGGCATGGATACTTTTCCAGAATCAAATAAAGCATTGAAAAATGAGTTGATTGCAGCTGGACAAGATATTTATGACAAGCAGGAATGGGCCTTTAAGTCGATAAGATTTCTTGACACTCATCGCTATTTCACTGATTATGCCCTACAAAAATTTGAACCAGGCAAGCAGTCCAATCTGAAAAAATTAAAAAAGAAATATCCGGAAGAAGCGGTCGTAGTGCGGCAGGCCATTGCTAAAAAAGAAACTGCACCTGAAGGCCAGAAACAGCCCTTTGAAAGAGATGAAAAAAAACCAAAGAAGCCTGCAGAAGACAGGCCTGATCGTGGTGTTGAAACGATGTTCCGTACCACATCCTCCAATCATCTCAAGCTGAGCGAAATGGCCGACAGCAAAGCGCATATTATGATCTCGGTGAATTCCATTATTCTTTCCGTAACGATTTCTGTTTTGCTCACAAAACTGGATCGTTACCCAAACTTTATAATTCCCACGGCTATACTTTTAATAGTATGTGTTACGGCAATCATTTTTGCGGTGCTCACCACCAGGCCAAATGTTACATCGGGAAAGTTTGTGAAAGAAGATATCCAGGATAAGAAACCAAATCTTTTATTCTTTGGAAATTTTCATGAAATGAGTCTCGATGATTATTCCTGGGGAATGAAAGAACTGATGAATAACAGGGAATATCTCTACGGCAGTATGATAAAGGATATTTATTATCTGGGTGTAGTGCTGGCGAAGAAATACCGGTTTCTACGAATTTCGTATAACGTGTTTATGTATGGATTGATCGCTTCGGTAATTGCCTATGGCATTGCTTCATTTTTTAGCGCTTCGATCTAAATGCAACAAGTTTGTCCCGGCTTTTTTCTACCCCAAAGAAGTTGGCGCGAAACCCTGCCCGGGCTCTACCCAGGCTTCATTTTCCCTGATAAGATTTATCAATTCCTCTACGGCTACGTCGCTGCTTACCGATCGTTTTATTACCTCTTTTCCTTTGTACAATGTGATCTTTCCCGGGCCACTTCCAACATATCCGAAATCGGCATCCGCCATCTCGCCCGGACCGTTTACGATACAGCCCATAATCGCGATCTTGACTCCTTTCAGGTGATTGGTGACAGCCCTGATTTTGGCGGTTGTTTCCTGCAGATCAAATAATGTACGGCCACAGCTTGGACAGCTGATATACTCTGTTTTAGAGATCCTGGTGCGGGTTGCCTGGAGTATTGAAAAAGAGGTGTTGTTGAGGAACTGGTAATTACTCTTTGTTTCCAGGTAGGTACGTCCGCTAACGACTGCATTCCTGAGTTTCGAAGGGTCATTCATCAACCATATTCCGTCTCCCATTCCATCCAGGAATAGGGCACCTGCCGTCGCGGAGAATTCAATCAGTTGTTCGTCAATCGTCGATGCGTCACTTTCGCTGCAGATGATAACGGGAACCTTTATGCGCCGATTCATCAGTTCTGCAATAAATCGCCTGATAGCGGGCATCACCGGTTTGCCTGAAGACCAAAGACATAAAATTACCGTGTTATCCGTTTCTGTCTGTGAGGCAATTTCAAGAGACGCAGGGTCCAGCACGTCGAGAGAAATAAAATTAATGTCGGCAGACTTTTCTACAGCATCGGTAAATTCCCGGCCTCTGAAGAGCGGCAACGCCACTGATTTATGGTCACCAGACAACCAGGCCCGGTAATCCATCATTATTTTTAATGTGCCGGGAAGGGCGAATGTCAGTGATTTTTCCCCCGTGTAAATAAAATCTGCTGCCGCATCGCCTATATTCCATTTGTCGGTACCGGGATCGTACGTATAACCGATTGAGATGAGATCATTAGGTGAGATGGTAGTAGCCTGCATGAAGTCTGCAATAACAACCGGAACCTGCTTGCCACCGATATTTGAAACGGTATAAGTTGACCTCCTCGCGTAATTAAA
>JBDTEB010000364.1:0-3033 GCA_039922795.1 Chitinophagaceae bacterium | reverse complement strand
ATAAAAAGCTGCAATTGCTGTTCGATGACGGAACGGCAAACCTCACTGAATTAAACCGTTTCTGTTTTGAAAAAGGCATTGTACTTGACCACCTGGTTCTTAAAAAGAAAAGCCTTGAAGCCAAATTCTTCGAGCTCACCAGCCAGGTGAGCGTCGATTAAACCCTGATCCTAACCGTTATACTATCCATCATTATCAGATTATGTTACACCTGCTTAAAATAGAGTGGCTTAAAGTTAAAAATTACCGCACATTCTGGATCCTGCTTATTCTAATTGCCGTGAGTGTACCCGCCAGCATTTACATGGGCTTCGACATTTCCAACAATTCATTAGGCAAGCAGGGCAAACAAATGCAGCAGATGATATTGGGCAGACCATTCAGCTTTCCAGCGATATGGCAAACCGGAGCATGGATAGCCAGCCTGATTCTTTTTATCCCATCACTGCTGATTATCACCATTACTACCAACGAATATACTTTCAAGACTCACCGGCAAAACATCATTGATGGACTGAGTCGAACACAATTCATTTCAGTCAAAATAATAGAGGTTTTAATTCTTGCACTGTTTGTATCCCTGCTTCTGTTTGGATCCTGCGTTTGGGTGGGATCTCTTGCAACAGAAACAGGCAACACGCACGGAATGTTTGAAAACATCAAGCAGGTCGGCTACTTTTATATTGAAGCGACATCATACCTGATGCTGGCCTTTTTACTGAGCATCCTGATCAAAAGGGCGGGGCTGGTGTTGGGAATATTTTTTCTTTATAGTATTATCCTGGAAGAAATATTCGTAGGTCTCGCGAGGCGATACGCCAATAATATCGGAAGATTTCTTCCCCTCGAAACCACCGATCAGCTAACGCCCAGCCCATTTTCCAGGTTGTTGAAAACAGCAGATGACATTAGCGGGTGGGAAAAACTTTTGCCAGTATTTCTCTCCTTATCCCTTGTATATTTCATTGCTTACATCGTTTTTTCAGTCTATTCTTTCAGAACAAAGGATCTGTAAAATGAAAAAACTCATGGTTGCCCTGATGGTTGTTGTGATAACATCTTTCAGCACAAACGCTCAGAATGTCATCAGTGTGATCAGGGGTCAGGCGCTTGAAATGGTGCGGGCATTGCAGAAAAAAGATGTTCCGACCTTGTTGAAATACATACATCCAAAAATGCTGGAAATGGCCGGTGGAACTGATAAGCTGATCAGGCAGATGGATACGATGAAGGTAATGGCCAAACAATTTGGCGCAGAGATAAAGCGGATCAACATAGGGATGCCTGAAAAGATAGTCACCTATAAAAAAGAAATGCAGACGGTGATTCCCGAAACGACGGAATTGACTTCCGCGTTTGGTGATTTATCCCTTGAGACTTCACTGGTTGTCATTTCTTCAGATGATGGTAAAACCTGGAAGTTTATCGACACGGGCATCAGTAGTGTGAAAGACCTTAGGAAAGCAATGCCCGAACTCAGTCCTGAATTGATCATTCCGTCGAGGAAGGAACCGAAATTTACACCCAGGTAGATGAGTCCGGCGAGTGTCTTGAAAAGCATGAAATGAAGATTGGTTGTGAGCGATGGATTTCGAAAGATAACCCCTACGAGGTTGGAACCATAACGTAATAATGTTCTACAAATGGGTAGACCCTACGGGTCAAAGAAATACGATTACAAACTTCAGATTTCGTGGATGCCGGAAATTGGATCACATACCTAACGGGTCAAGGAAATACGATTACAATTTCAGTTTTCGTGAATGAACGAATTGATGATAGACCCAAAGGGTGAAAGCACTATGAAGACGACAGGATTCAGTTTTTTGCGGGCGAGGTTAATTCACCCAACGCACTCTCGATTGAGGGATAAATAAAATTAAAACCCGCTTTGCGGATCTTATCGCAGCAGACGGTTGTGCTCTTCAACACTTCCTGGCTCATCTCGCCAAGCCCGATCTTTAAGAATAGAGACGGAATATAAACAGGGATGAAGAAATTTTTCTTAAGAAGAGAAGCCATTTTAACCGTCAACTCCTTATTGCTCGCCGGCTTGGGCGCAACGGCATTATACACTCCCGAGTATGATAGATTTTCAATCGCTGCCAGGTACATCCGGGCCATATCATCAATGTGGATCCAGCTGTAAATTTGCCTGCCCTTGCTTAGAATACCGGCAACGCCAAAATAAACCGGTCGACGGAGTTCGGGATAGGCACCTCCATCCCGGCTCAGCACAATACCTGTTCGAAATTTCACCAGCCTTATCCCCAACTCCTCGACCGGCTGAATGCTTTGTTCCCATTGGCTGCAGATCTCTCCAAGAAATCCACCATCTGCTGGCGCGTCCTCCATAAAAGGGTGTGGATTGGGAATCTTCGGATCCTCTCCATACCACCCAATGGCAGAAGCACTTACTACAGCCTGTACCTTATTTTCATTCAACCTCAGCGCATTAACCACCAGTGTACTGCTATCAACCCGCGAAGACAATAAGACCATTTTCCGCTTATCCGTCCAGCGCTTGTCGGCAATGCCCTCACCCGCAAGATGAATAATGAAATCAGCCTGCTGTATAGCAGCGATATCGATCTGCTGCTTTTCTACATCCCAGGCAGCAAAAGATAAACCCGGTCCCGACTTTTTTGCATATTTACCAGGATCACGGGTGAGTACGATCACCTTGTAATTATTCTCTGCCAATAATTTTTGCAGTGACCTCCCAATCAAACCTGTACCACCCGTGATCAATACTGTTGCCATGCATTATATTTTAAAACAGACTAATCAGGCTTTTTACCATCGAGAAATGTATTGATGGTTTTGATCTCTGTCTTATTATTTTCATCCGCTTTAACAGTATATCCGCTGTAAAAGTTCTCTACATTATTAACCGTATTATATAACTCCAGGTTTCTCCTGATGTATGCGGGCACGGTTTCAAATTCATTCTTGGCATCAGAGCCACTCACATTAAAAGAAAGATTGCGAAGCTTCTGTATCCTTTCATTCGCTCTTCTCTTCTGTTCTTCC
>JBDTEB010000363.1:0-3047 GCA_039922795.1 Chitinophagaceae bacterium | reverse complement strand
TTTACAGGCATTGGAGCTCTTTCTGTAGACGTTTTTTCAGGATCTTCGCTGGCCATGTAAGCCATGATAGCAGCCAGTATTGCGTTGTTGCGCACCTCGTCCCAGACGATTTTGTCATAGGTATCGCGGTTGGTGTGCCAGGTGTACATGCCATAGGACCAGCTCAGTGAGCTCAATGAAAAGCCTGGAGCTCCGGCGGCGACGAATGATGCGAAGTCGGATCCGCCACCACCTGGTGTTCCGGGAAAACTTGTTGTAATAGGGATCCTGATGGAGTCTGGAACGGCAGCCAGCCAGCGGGGTAGAAACTCGGAGGCGTGCGCAAAACCCTGTCCGGAAAGATTGACCACCCTTCCTGTTCCATTGTCCTGGTTAAAGAGTGCCTGCAGGTTTTTTACGATCTCAGGATGATCTTCCACGAAAGCGCGTGATCCGTTCAGGCCCTCTTCTTCACTTCCCCAATGTCCGACAAGAATGGTGCGTTTTGGTTTTGGATAGACCTTGTTCAGGATGCGCATGGCTTCCATCATCGTAAGTGTTCCTGTACCATTATCCGTTGCACCGGTTGCCCCGTCCCAGGAATCGAAATGGGCGGAGAGCATTACATATTCGTTTGGTTTTTCACTTCCCCTGATCTCGGCGATCGTGTTGAAGGTAGGAACCATGCCATTCTCTTTTGAATCTGTTTGAATACTAAGTTTGGGAACTGTGCCATCCATCGCCAGCCGGTATAGAAGGCCATAGTCTTCAAGGCTGATATCCACTGTGGGTACCTTTGTAGTGTAAGCGCTGAAGATCTTGTTTACGCCAAAACCTGCCGACCAGTTTGAAGTCAGGATGCCTGCTGCACCAGCTTTTTCGAGGGCCACCGGCAGTGTGCGGGAATTAAATCCCGTTTTTGAGATCCTCTTCGCCCAGGCCGATGTTTGTGCCATGCGATCTGTTCTCATTTTATCATAGGTCTCCTTGCGGGCGAACTCCTGCCAGTTGTAATCCGGCCGGCCGGTTGGCTGGGCCATCGAGATCATGATAAATTTTCCCTTTGCCTTTGGTAGCCATTTCTGAAATTCGATAGAATCGGCAAGGTCGGGAAGAATAATCACTTCTGCAGTTACCGCCTTGCCTTTTGTGGAGGGGCACCAGGCCAGCTGCGTGCCTTCCAGTGATTTCACACGTGGAGAAACCATATCGATATGAGAAATGCCTCTTTCCCATCCGCGCCATTCGCCCCATTTTTCATTTTTTGCTGTTACCCCCCAGCTTTTGTATTTGGCCACGGCCCAGTCATTGGCTTTCTGCATCAGCGGTGAGCCTACCAGGCGCGGGCCGATACCGTCAATTAACTCATGACCCAGCTTTTCGAGTTGAGAATTTTCCGTAGCCTCCTTAACAATTGCGGCGACGATAGCCTCTTTATTCTGCGCTTTTACGAGTGTGGGAGCGCCACAGAGCAGCAGCAGCAGCATCCCTGCGCAACTGCCTTTAATATGAAGATGTTGTGGTAGATATTTCATGAACCGAATATATAGAAACTACTGAATATTTAAACGGCCTTAAAATGGTCATTCTTCAACGCAGGGAACAATCGAAGCCGGCTTGCAGGTCGATCCGGAAGAACCCTGTCCTCTGCCCGTCAATCTCAAAAGGAGGCAAGCCCGGTAATGTATCGCGCAGTGGAAAGGAGACCCTCAAAGGAGGGCACGATTATGGGAACAACCTTCGGGCCGGAGGTCAGGCTTTTTTATACACTGAATGGCGGTCCGCGCTCATTATTTTAGAAGGCAAAAAATAGTATTATGACAGTAATAGAAAAAACAAAACTGACCTACGCAATAGGCGGTGCATTAACAGTAAACAGGCTGGGATATGGTGCGATGCAATTATCCGGCTTTGGTGTATTTGGCGAAGTGGAAGACAGGGAAAATGCAAAAAAAATACTCCAGGCTGCCATTGCCGGGGGTATCAATTTCATCGATACAGCAGAGGCATACGGTCCGAAATTTAACGAGTCACTTATTGCTGATGCGCTTCATCCCTATGCAAAGGGACTGGTAATCGCCACCAAGGGAGGCTTCAGCCGCACCGGGCCGAACAAATGGATCCCGAATGGTGATCCAGCCTTTATCAAAAGCAATATTGAAGGCAGTTTGAAACGATTGAATGTTGATATCATCGATCTCTGGCAGTTGCACAGGATCGATCCTAAAATTCCCGTAGAAGAAACGCTGGCCCCGGTAGCAGATGCTGTAAAGGCAGGAAAGATACGTTTCGTCGGACTTTCGGAAGTGAACGTTGCCCAGATCGAACAGGCTGAAAAGGTTGTGCCGATCGTGTCCGTACAAAACCAGTACAACCTGAGCATGCGTCAATGGGAAGACGTGGTGGATTACACAGCAAAGACGGGCAAAGCTTTTATTCCCTGGTTCCCGCTGGCATCCGGGCCGGACAAGATGGCGGACAAGATCGAAACTATTGCAAAGGCTCACGATGCAACAGTGGCGCAGGTTGCACTCGCCTGGTTGCTGAGAAGATCTTCGAATATCCTGCTCATACCGGGAACCAAATCCGTCAATCATCTGCAGGAAAATCTGAAAGCTTTGCAACTCGAACTCACTGATGAAGATTTTGACACACTATCGAAATAATTAAAGGATATTTCCTGTTGCGTATTATGGAAAATCAGAGCATCCTATCCCATGATCTGCATCTCACAACGTCGCCATCATGATCAGATCTTCATTAAAAATAGGCTTGTTTGGAATAGGCCTCGATACCTATTGGGAGCAATTCGCGGGGTTAAAAGATCGCCTCGAAGGATACTTGAAAATTGTGGAGCAAAGGCTGTATAACATGCATCCTTCCGTACTGAATGCGGGTTTGATAGATTCGGCAGACAAGGCTTTTGCCGCCGGGAAACAAATGCGAACCGAGGATGTAGATATTATTTTTCTCTACGTTACCACCTATGCGCTGTCTTCCACGGTGCTGCCCGTAGTGCAGAGAAGCAATGTGCCCGTGATTATTTTGAACCTGGCACCGGAAGAAGC